>CAYNGQ010000424.1:0-4940 GCA_964396735.1 uncultured Solirubrobacteraceae bacterium
CCGGTCGATCGCCTCCTCCAGCGTCTCCTGGTCGATGTCGATCTGCCCTTCGCGGACGGTCAGCAGGGCCGCCTCGTTCACCACGTTGGCGATCTCGGCGCCGGAGAAGCCGGGGCACAGCTTGGCGATCTCCAGCAGATCGACGCCCGGGTCGAACTGGCGTCCCTGGCCGTGCAGGGTGAGGATTTCGAAGCGGCCGTGCACGTCGGGCACGTCGACGACGACCTGGCGGTCGAAGCGGCCCGGGCGCAGCAGCGCGGGGTCGAGGATGTCGGGCCGGTTGGTCGCGCCCATCACGACCACGCCGGCGTCGCCGCCGAAGCCGTCCATCTCGACGAGCAACTGGTTGAGCGTCTGCTCGCGCTCGTCGTTGCCCTGCCCGACGCCGGCGCCGCGCTTGCGCCCGGCGGCGTCGAGCTCGTCGATGAACACGATCGCCGGCGCCATCCGCCGCGCCTTGGCGAACAGGTCGCGGATGCGCGCCGCGCCGACGCCGACGAGCGACTCGACGAACTCGGCGCCGGAGGCGGAGAAGAACGCGGCGTCGGCCTCGCCCGCGGTGGCGCGCGCCAGCAGCGTCTTGCCCGTCCCCGGGGGCCCGACCAGCAGGACGCCCTTGGGCGCCGCGGCGCCGGCCTCCAGATATCTGGTGGGGTCGTCGAGGAAGTCCTTGATCTCGCGCAGCTCGGCCACCGCTTCGCCGGCGCCGGCGACCGACTCGAAGGTGATCTGCCCGGCCTCCTTCTTGCGCCGGCCCTTGCCGCGGAAGTTGGAGAATGAGGCGATCCCGCCCGACCCCTCTTTCGTCTGGCGCGTGAAGAACGCGAACAGGCACACCAGCAGCAGGATCGGGATCAGGAACTGCACGACGATCAGGCGCGCGGGCAGGCTGCTCTGGGGGTTCACCGTGACCTCGGCGCCGCCCTTGCGCAGGATGTTGAAGACTTCGAGCGTGGCCGCGTCGGAGGAGGGGTAGTCGGCGTAGATCTGCAGTCCCGTGTCGGTTTGCGCGATCACCTGGTGGTTGTGGTCGAGCAGCACAGCCGAGCGGATCCGCTGCGCGCCCGCCAACGTGGTGATGTTGGTCAGCGCCACCTGGTGGCCCTGGGCCTGCGGGCGCAGCGAGCCGAGCAGCGCGAAGAAGGCGATCGCCAGGCCGACCGAGGCGGCGAGCAGGAAGGCCGAGAGGGGATCGCGTGTGAGCACGCGCCCGATCGCGCTCGACGCGCCGGCAAGGTGCTGACGGGCACGGTGGGCGCGCGAGTTACGGCGCGCTGAGCTGGTCAGGCGTGGGTTGCTCATCGTTCTCCTTATCTAAGATACCCGGCCCGCGACGTTGATGTGAACATCCGGGGAAGACGCCCACCGTTGATGAACGGTTCAGGGGCCGATGTTTACGCGACGGCCGCGAGTTTAGACGTCCTGCGGGTAGGCCGCGCGCCCAGAGGCGCAGCCGGACGGGCCGGTCTGCTGTAGAGCCGCGCACCCCAGGGGTGCGTCCGGGCGCGCCGGGGTCTGGAAGGCCGCTCTACTGCACAGCCACGAGGCCGTGGCCGCGAGCGGGCGCCGGCTCGGCGGAGGCCAGGCACACGCCTCCCCGCTCGTGGTCGCGCAGCTCGCCGTGGCGCTTGAGGCGACTGACGGTGGAGGCCACGACCGTGCGCTTCATGCCGGTCGCGGCGGCGATCTGCGCCGGCGTGATCCCGGGACGCCGGCCGACGAGCTCGAGAATCACGCGCTTGTTGGCGCCCTTCGCCGCACGGGGAGCGCTGGACTCCTCCCCGCCCACACGCGGAGCGCGACGCGAGGAGCGTTGCCCGATCACCTCGAGCACGTCGCGCAGCCGCTCGGCCTCTTCGATCAGCGGCTCGATCTGCCGCAGCCGGCGCTCGGCGTTGAGGCGGATCTCGTCGAGCATCGAGGCGGCGAGGACCTCGCCGTCGGCAATTTGAGGGATCTCGATACCTGAGCTCTGCATAAGCCAATCATGACGGAGTTGACAACCGTTTGTGACGAGCTTAGCGGATCTGGTAACAAAATTGAAACATCTTTCGGATCAGCGTGGCAGCGGGTCACGGCAGCTTTCGAGCCGGACTCTCACATACGGCCCTTCTCATTCACCCGCGCCGAGCGCTCGGTAGCCGGGCCCGCGCCTCAGCCCGGGCACCGCCGAGGTTCTTCGCCTTCGATGCAACTGGCAAGCGGGGCGCCCACGCGACGGCGCGCGGAGTCGAGGCCGCGAACAAGCGCGGGCGGGTCGGGCGCGCCATAGGGTCGCGCGAAGACCGCGACGAAGTAGCGCGCACGGGGTGGCAGGCCCGTCCGCCGCGCGAGCGCTGGGCTCAGCGCCTGCGTGCGGACCGTCCGGACGATGCCGCCGGCGCGCACCGCGACCCACGCGATCCGTGGGCCGGTCACCCCGAAGACATAACGTTGCAGCGCTCCGACCGAACTGGTGACGTCCACGGCCCCCAGGGTGGGAGCGGGTGAGCAGCGCGATCCCTCGCTGCCGGGGGCAAGCAGCGCCCGGCAGAGGTTGGTGCCCAGCCGGTAGGCCTGCAGCGACCAGCTTTCCGAGCCGGCCAAACCGTGGGCGACGAGCACGAACGCGCCGCGATGCAGGACGCTGGGGTTGGACCCGGCGCCGGAGAGCGCCTCGCGCGTTCCGTAGGCGCTCGCGCCGAGTAGGCCGAGCAGCGCCACCAGCGTCAGCGCGCGGCGCATCACGCGCCTGCTGGTGCGCGTGTGCGAACCGCGATGCCTGTGCGATCCACCCTGGATCCGCGCTGGCGGGCGCTGTGGCGATGCCGACCCCGGTCGCTCGCGCGCCGCCCGTTCGGCGCTGCGGGCAACCTCGCGCTCGAGCGCTTGCAGGAACAGCAGCTCCGCGTCGTACCAGCTCTCCGGAGGCGACGCCTCGGGGGGGGAGGGGCTCATTCGTCGTTCCTCCGAGCCCGGTGCCGCTCGCGCAGGGAGGGGCTCATCCGTTCCTCCAGGCCTGATGCTGCTCGCGCAGCGCGACGTTCAACGTGCGCAACCCCCGCGAAACGCGTGCACGAGCGGTGTCCGGGCTGATCTGCATGCGCGCGGCGATCTCGTTGTAGGGCATGTCCTCGAGCACTCTCAGCCGCACCGCCTCACGCTGCTCTTCCGGGAGCATCGCCAGGCGCTGCGCGACGGCCTCGCGCAGATCGGCGATCCCAGCGAGCTCCTCGACGCGCTCGATCTCGCGGTCGGAGAGCCCGACGCGCGCGCGCGCGAGCCGGCGGCGGCGCCCGCTCTCCCCGCGTTCGCGCCGGCGCTGCTCGGCGAGCATGTTGCGCGCGATGCTCCACAGCCAGCCGGAGAGCTCCTCCTCGGTGCTGCCGCGGAAGCCCGGGCCGCCGGCGATCGCCGCCTCGAAGGTTTCCGCCAGCAGGTCGCGCGCGAGCTCGGGCTCGTGGACGCGGCGCTGGAAGAAGAGCAGCAGCGACTGTGCCTGGCGGCGATAGAGGCGGACGAAGTCGTCAGGGGTGAGGGGCATCGGCATCGGATCGCATCGCTCGCGCGGGTGGCGGGCGCGTCGCTCGCGCGGATCGCGTCGGGGCCGTCCGCAAGTGCGCACCCGCCCTGTGAACAATCGTAGCCCACCCTAAACATCCCGGCTGAACAATAAACGGAAAGCCGCCGGAGGGTCTGTGCGGGAGGCTCAAGAGCCGCGCACGATGTGGGCCGCGAGCACCTGCAGTCGGCTGGTTTCACCGACGCTGGCCCGCACGAAGTCCCCAAGCCGCGCCGGGCTCAGACGCGCCGGCGAGAGCCCGTCGCCGCGCAGCAACTCGCTCCAGTCGGCCCCCGCGCAGAGGCGGCTGGCCTGGGAGCGCAGCGTCGCGACGGTGCCCGCCCTCAGTCCGGCCGGACCGACGATCGCGACCCAGGCGCGGGGCGCTGTGCCGCTCCATGACGGCCACGGCAGCTCGCGCAGCCGCCCACCGCGCAGCTGCGGGCGGATCGCGTTCGCGGGCGCCAGCACGGCTTCGATTTCGCCCGCTTCGAGGCTGACGAGCGCTTCGCGCGAGGAGCCGAACACGGTGTATGGGAGCTGGCGGTGCAGTCCGGCGCCGTGCACGAGCGCGGCGAGGTTGTCCTGCAGCCAGCTGTCGGAGGCGACGCCGAGCAGCGCGGGGGAGGAGGCCTGGCGGATCTGCGCCAGCAGCTCGGCGTCGGTGCGGATCGCCGATCCCGCGCGCACCGCGAGCACCAGCGGATCGCTGCCGAGCACGGCGATCGGCGTGGTATCGGCGAGCAGGCGGGTAGCCACCTGCGCGTGTTCATGCGGTTCGGTGAGCGGCGCGGCGACGCTGCGGTCGTGGGCGATGTCGGAGAGCGTCGTACTGGTGATCACGAGCAGGTCTTCGGCGGCGCCGTGCTCGCGCGTCAGAAAGCCCGCTACCGCGGCGCTGGAGCTGCCCGAGAGAGTGCCCACCTGCGCGGTGTGTTCGTCGCTCGCCCAGCACCCCGCCGCCTGCTGGGCGACGGCTTCGGCCAGGCCGCCCGCTTCGCCGCCGGCGACCCACAGCGTCACCGCTCGCCCGAAGCCCGACGCCTGCCCGTCGCCGCCGGAGAGCGGCTGGCGCGCGAAGCTGAGGACGACGAGCACGACCACGCCGGTCAGCAGCGCCGTCCATAGGAACCGTCCCAACATCGACTCGTCTTGCACGCA
This sequence comes from uncultured Solirubrobacteraceae bacterium, assembly GCA_964396735.1. Classification (GTDB taxonomy): domain Bacteria; phylum Actinomycetota; class Thermoleophilia; order Solirubrobacterales; family Solirubrobacteraceae; genus Palsa-744. Next base: position 4,703 of record CAYNGQ010000424.1, read on the forward strand.
CTCAGAGTAGGGATCGCGCGCGTGGCGGGAGCGTCATCCGGTCGGAGCGGACGCGGGCAGCGCCGCCCGTGGATCCAAAGATTCGGCGGTCCCGCTACATTATGGGCGACCGTTTGACGCGCAAGTGTCGTTTACTAAACGTTCACATCCAGTCCCGTGCAACGCGGGCAGGATGCTGATGTCAATGGTCTTTCGATCATTCCGTGATGGCTCCCTACCGCCCGCGGGCGAGAGGGGC
>CAYNGQ010000425.1:0-3642 GCA_964396735.1 uncultured Solirubrobacteraceae bacterium
GGTTTGTGCTTCCCCTGCCCACGCTGCTGAATCGCAGTTGCCGACAGCCGAAATCTCCAATGAGGCGCTGGCCACGGTAGCGTCACGGGCAGGACAGATGGGCACCATCAACAGCATCGAAGCCGTGGCGAGCACGGCGGGCGCGGCGGCAGTGGCGCTCAACCCGCATACCGTGGCCGTACCGGAACGCGGGGCAAACGTTCCGGTTACGATGTGGGTCGTGCACGGCGACTTTGACGATACGCTCGCGAAAACGCCGCCGGGTGCGAGCACGCCGACCGGCACTGTGGTCGCGTTTATTCTTAACCAAGAAGAACGAGTTGCGGCACTCTACGTCGGTGACACCGCGCCTGCATTGAGTTCGCTCGGCAGCCCGGAGGACTTCAGCTCACCGACAGATAGTGCGATTGTCGCTCGTGCCGCGCACGCGCTACCGAAGCCACCAAAACATAGGGCGATTGTTGCTCGTGCCGCGCATGGACTACCAAGACCATCCAGGGTTAGGGCGCGCGCCGCGACATGGGGCAATAACTGCAAAGTGGCGAATGAATATCACTGCTATTACCTATCGGAATGGCTCGGGGGCAGTAGCGAAGAGATTGAGGGCTCGTGGGAGCAGCAGGACACAACAGCCCTGGATGTTCCCGACTCGTCGTCGGGCGACTTTGTTGATATGGAGCAGTGGGTATGGATGGACTCCAGTGGCACAAAGTGGATGGAGTCGGGGCAACAGGGCGGCGAATACAAAGGGTGCTGCGAACTCTGGTGGTTCTGGGCGACGGAATATGGTGACAAAAAATATACTGCGTATGTGGATGCACCCTACGTCTGGCCGGTTGCGAAAAACCACTATAACAACTACACGCTGAAGTCAACTACCCCTACAGAAGGCATATGGTGCAACTACGTTGGGGAAGCCGACCCGGGCACCGAACAGCATTACTGCTTTAACGGCTGGCCGGTCTATTCTAAAGATGTAGAAGCGGGCGGGGAGGTGGCAGACGAAGAAATGCCCAGCTTCTCGGCCAAGCAGTTCATGGCGCAACAGCATGTAGGCTACAACGGCCTTGAGGAAGGCTGGTTCGGCTGGCCCTACAGCAAACCCTACAATTCAAGCTCGCCCCAGCTGTGCGGCGGGTACATGGGGCCGACTCCTGGCGACATATACTACGGAACCTGCTGAGGCTATGATGCTAGCTACCCTGGTAACATTTCTCGTAACGTTCGGGGCCGGTGGCCTTGGGCACCACCGACATCACCCAGCACATATCATTCCACCGGGCGGGATATCTGATAGTACGCTCAACGTGTATCGTTACGTTGGAGCTGAACGTCGTCCTTACGCGACGCTCTACGAAGGTGGCGAACTCGTCCTACGACTCGAACCCGGCACGTACCAAGCCGAAGCCTTTTTTAACGGCTCTATCGGCGCTGGCCCGGTTCCCTGCGGGGGTCCGAGGACGCTGCACGTGAGCCGTCACGAGCGCAGCAAGCGCGTGACGCTGGAATGTAGCCGCAAATAACCGCGTCACGGGGGAGGGCCACGAGAACGGATCAGAGGTAAGGCCGTCCCGTCATCGTGGCCGTCCACTCCCTGTAGATCGCCGAGGTTCCGGGATGGAGGGCCGTTTGGACGCAGATGTGGCGCCCTTGCCACGCTCGGGCGTCGGCTTCCAGCCGACCGCGCGGTCATTGAGACGCCTGCCGCAGAGCTTCTGCTGCGGTTTCGTTCCGTGGTCGGCGCCCTGGCAGCCTCCGCTTCATTAACGGGAGCTAAATCTTCGGAAAGACCGTCATCCTCCGGCTGCGGCTGCCGGCGTGAAAACTCGTGGCAGTCGCCCCTTGAAACAGCCGGATTCAACCGGACCCAACCGGATCAACCGATCGGCAGAAACCGTGTGCTGGAGCCATATTTGGTGCTATCGCTGGTGATCCGGCAAAGGCTGCCCACAGTTCGAGTCCCTGTCCCGGAGTACGCTTGCGCCCCCCGTGTTTACGGGGCGTTTGGTGTCTCAAGGGGCCGCTCGTGCGAGGATTCGTGCCAGTCGTGCGATCGCAGCCAGGGCGAGTGCCCCGGAGCAAGTGTCGTGAGCGCGTGATTCTCTGACAATTGGTCGGAAAAATTCCGGTCGCGCGGCGGTTGGGCGCCAGTCTGCTATAGGCTGTCCGCGGTTTGTCGGCGCGGAGGGGATACGAGAAGCTTGCGGCGATCGTGCTTGTCGCCGCCGCCGTCTGTGCGATGGCCTCCGGCGTTGCGTCGGCCGGGTCGCCCCGCGCCGCGGGCACTCCAGCGGACCGGGCTGCCGTGCATGCGTATCTCCTCGATATCCATGGCTACGTCCAGGCCATCGCTGAAGCCGCCCCGGCTCTGGTTGGCGCATACGAGGGTGCCGCGAGCAGGATCGCCGGCGAATGTCCAGGTGTGCTCGTCGGAGCCCCGCAAGAAGGAAACGAGATCGAAGTCCGTTCGCCCATCGTCCGACTCACGGCGCGTCAACGTGGTGAAGAAAGGCGGCAGAGCACGCAGCTGAGCGATCTGGAAGAGGAGCTCGCCACGGAGCTTGCCTCCGCAGAGTCCGAAGCACGGCGACCGGCGGTGACGGCTCTTCTGGCCAAGCTGAAGGCGTTGCCGCCAGGAGAGCCGGCGTTGTCGCAAGTCGTCCATGCCCAGACAATCGGATTGGAAGAAGACCAGAAGCCGCAAAGCACGGATGTATGCGCCGACATGGAGGCTTGGGCAAGTAGCGGCTACCGCACGCTCTCCCAGGCCAGCAGGGCGATCGCGCTGCAGCGCGAAGCCGAGCTCGCGAAGTTCTTGAGGGACTTCGCCACCCAGTCCGCGAGCGAATCGATGTCGCTCCCGGAAACTCGCGCTGACAGGGCGCTTGTGCGCAGGACCTCCCAGCTGGAGGTGCGGACGGCAAAGGCGATTGCCAACTCCATCGACAGCGCTCGCAAGCGTGTCGAAGCCGCGCTTGGCCTGACGGCCCGCGTAAGAAGTGAAGAAAGACTCAAATCGAGGTCGCACGAATCCAAATCCTCCACCAAGCTCGGCGCGGGACGCACCGCGGCTGGTACCCGCTACACGGTCTGGCTCGAGCGCACAAAGGGCGGCTCTGCTGGCACGTGCAAGTCGAGCGTGGAAGTGAGGGGAGCCGACGGAGCCGAGCCGGGAATCTTGGAACTGTTCGTTGGCGGTTCGGAGGTCTGCCTGGTGCCCCACCAGAAGCGCTCGGAAAAGCCCAGCGTCAATTGCCGCGAAGGACTTCTGACGATCGAGACTGAGGTGCCGTCAGACACGCGCACGGTGGACCTGCGTATGAGCGACGGTACTCACGTAGTCTCCCGTCCGGTGTTCGTGCCACGCCGCTTGGGCGGCCCCGGCGCCTTCTACTACCAGGCGGTGCGTGGTCCCTCTCCGGCGCCCGTGTCGTTGACCGAGCGTGACGCTCACGGACGTCCGCTGCGGGTGCTGAAGCTGCGCCGGATCGTTGGCTGCTCCAAGCACCCCTTGAAATACCTGCGTGGCGGGAAGCACACGCTCGTCCGCGGGAGTACGCCGCAGGGTCCGAGCTTTTCGATCGTGGGCGAACGGTACCGGCTCTTCGGTCGGGTCCACACCCAGCTGAAGCTGAGGACGGG
>CAYNGQ010000426.1:0-2641 GCA_964396735.1 uncultured Solirubrobacteraceae bacterium
CCGCGCACGCTCTCGACGCTGGCCCGGCGCCCCGCCGTGCGCGGGCCGGGCGGTGTGGCAACGTGGGTGCTCATCGGAGATCCGAGTATGGCGCGTGCCCACGCTGGGAGCCTCCCAGCGCCAACGCAACTCGGGTCCACAGTGGGCCCACACAACGTGACCCCGAGGACCACGACGCGACCCCGAGGCCCACACGACGAGACTCCCCGGGAGGGCGCGTGTGGGAAGATCGACTGGGGTCCGGTGCGCTACCCCACCGGACCCCAGTCTCCCACGAGTTGAACCTCTGCCTGTCCCGCGGGATCTATGCCTCTCAAACAACCCACCTGCCCGAAAGTCGCGTGAACATCGCCCGCATCTTTGCGCCCGTCACCATTCTGCTCGCTGCCGCTCTGCTCGCCGGCGGCTGCGCCACCAGCCAGCCCGCACCACTCACCGTGCGCGAGCTCGCCGAAGCCCAGACCTTCCCCTTCTACCGCGTCTACTGGGTAGGCCCTCGCTTCGGCTCCTACAGCCTGGTGGCCGCCGACGGTCGCCAGAACTACAGCAGCGGCGTGGGCGACAGCGTGTACTACGGCAACTGTCTGCCCGGCAAGACCTCCGCGCTGGACGGCGGCGGCTGCGAACTGCCGCTGCGGGTCACCACGCTGATCTACACGCGCCAGGCCAACGCGTCGCTCGGCGCCCAGCGCAACACGATCCTGCGCGGCGTCCCCGCGGTCATCTACAACGGCGGCCACACAGTTGAGCTCTACAGCGGGCGCGTCGCGATCGAGGTCTTCTCAGACAACCTCTCCGAAGCGCTGCGCGCGATCAGGGCTTTGCGCCCAATCAACGCACCCGGCAGCGCCGGGGGCCCACTGCCGCCGCCCGTCTACTGCCCCGGGCTCTCCGGGCCGCGCCCGGCAGCCGTGCGAGCGGCGCTGCTCGACCTGCCGGGACACGCCTGCCAGAAGGTCGCCGCCACGCTGAAGATCGATCGGACGCTGTTCGGCAAAGGCTGACGGCCTGCGCCGTGCGAAGCGTGGTGGGGGTTGAACGGGGAGGAGGAGGGAGGGAGGGAGAGAGAGAGAGGAGAAGGGGGAGGATAGGGCTCGTTACGAGCGACCAGCCGGCTGCAGGGGGCTCGTCATGAGCTACCAGCCGGACGCGGGCGCAGCGGCTTGCCGATCTCCCCGCGCAGGCTCAGGAAGGCCACCGTCCCGATCAGCGCCGGCACCCACAGCGAGATCGCGCGGTAGGTGACGACCGCCGCCAGCACCGTCGAGCCGGGGCGCACGCCGAACAGCAGCAGCATCCCCACTATCCCCCCTTCCACCGCGAAGAAGCCGCCCGGGATCGGGATCGAGTTGGCGAGCATCCCCACCAGGTAGGCCATCGCCACTGCCCAGAAGGTCGGCGTGGAGCCGTACGCCGCCAGGCAGGCGAGCAGGCAGGCGATGTCCCACACGCAGTACCCCACCGCTCCCATCAAACGCCAGTCGTGGGCGCGGATCAGGCCCACCGCATCCTCCACCCCGCCGCCAAGCGCGACCAGCGCCACCACCGCGCGGCTGTGCTCGCCGCTGCGTCGCTCCGCCGCCCGGCGCGCCCAGCGCGCGGCCAGCAGCGTGCCGACGATCGTCGCCAGCGCCGCCGCCGCCGGCAGCAGTGTCAGCAGCGCGTTGCGCGAGCCCGGCAGCAGCCCCAGCCACATCGGCAGCCCGATCACGACCACGGCGGACACGTTCACTGCACTGGTCATCACGAACAGCAGCACCGAGCGCTTGGCAATCCGCTCGACCGACACCCCCTTGGTGCTCAGCACCCATGCGCCCAGCGCGATCCCCCCCAGCCCGCTTGCGGACACCACCGAGTTGACGGCCAGCTCCGCCAGCGAGAGGCGACGGCTGAGGCTGCGGCTCAAGCGCCCGAACACCAGCCCGAACAGCACCACGTAGGAGATGCACGAGAGCACCTCCAACCCAATGCCCACGGCCACCCAGCCCCACTTCGCGTCGGTGATCTTCTCCCCCGCCGACCTGAGACCCGGCACCGCCAGCAGCAGGCCCGCAACGATCGCGAAGAACACCGCCAGGCTGATGATGCTGTTGCGCAGCCTGCGCGACTGCGCCGCGAGACCCCGTGCGGCCTCGTCCTCGATCCCGGGGGCGCCCTGCACCCCGGTGGCCCCCTCTTCGTTGATTCTTCGATCTCTTGTCGCCACAGTATTAGCCTGGTAGTTCGCAATGGTTGGGAGGCCCTGTCGGGCATACCTGGCCGCCCAACCTTCACCCGCCACTACCCATCATGGCCGAACACGCGCGCATCCTCGTCGTCGACGACGAGCCAGCCGTCCAGCAGGCGCTCGCGCGGGCGCTCACGCTCGAACGCTACGAGGTCGAGCAGGCGGCGGATGGTGCCGGCGCGCTGGAGCGTATCGGAGCCGACCCCTACGACGCCGTGGTGCTCGACGTCTCGATGCCACGGGTCGACGGCTTGGAGGTCTGCCGGCGGATGCGCAGCGGCGGCAACCGCACGCCAGTGCTGATGCTCACCGCGCGCGGGGAGATCGACGACCGCGTCGCCGGCTTGGACGCGGGCGCCGACGACTACCTCGTGAAGCCGTTTGCGCTGCGCGAGCTGATGGCCCGCCTGCGCA
>CAYNGQ010000427.1:0-5916 GCA_964396735.1 uncultured Solirubrobacteraceae bacterium
CGCGCGCCTTCCGCCAGCTCGGCCTCGGCTACGCCAACCTCGGGGCCTACCTGATGGCGGACGGGATGCCCTACGACTCCGAGCGCGGCAGGGGCACGGCGGCGGCGATCACCGCGCTGATGACCGGCCGCGCCTACCGTCGCTCGGCCGAGGTCGCGGGCACGCTCGGCCCGTATGAGCGCTACGCGGAAAACTGCGAGGAGCACAACGCGGTGATGCGCATGCATCGCGACGCCGCCGATGCGATCCCCGAGCAGACCTGCACCGACCGGGAGCTGCTCGCGGCCGCGCGGCGCTCGTGGGATGAGGCGGTGGAGCTGGGCGAGCGCCTTGGCTACCGCAACGCGCAGGCCACCGTGCTCGCGCCGACGGGCACGATCTCGTTCCTGATGGACTGCGACACGACCGGCGTGGAGCCCGACTTCTCGCTGGTCAAGTTCAAGGAGCTGGTCGGCGGCGGGCAGATGACGATCGTCAACCGCACCGTCCCGCTGGCGCTGGCGACGCTCGGCTACTCCGAGCCGCAGATCGAGCAGATCGAGGCGCACCTCGCCGAGCACGGCACGATCGTCGGCGCTCCGGGCCTGAAGGATGAGCATCTGCCGGTGTTCGACGTGGCCGTCGGCGAGCGCGCGATCTCGCACATGGGCCACCTGAAGATGATGGGCGCGGTGCAGCCGTTCATCTCGGGGGCGATCTCAAAGACGGTCAATCTGCCACAGAGCGCAACCGTGGAGGACATCCAGGACGCCTACACCGAGGCGTGGAAGCTCGGGATCAAGGCGCTGGCGATCTACCGCGACGGCTCGAAGACCGCCCAGGCGCTGCGCACTGACGCGCAGCAGGGCGAGCAGGCCGCCAAGACCGACGTCGACGTGGACGCGATCGTCGAGAAGGCCGTCGCCCAAGCGCTGGCTGAGGCGTCGGGCCCCCGGCGCAAGCGGATGCCCCGCGAGCGCCAGTCGATCACGCACAAGTTCTCGATCGGCGGCCACGAGGGATACATCACCGCGGGGATGTACGAGGACGGCAGCGTGGGAGAGATCTTCCTCACCGACATCGGCAAGGAGGGCTCGACGCTGCGGGGCATGATGAACTCGTACGCCACGGCAATCTCGATCGCGCTGCAGTACGGGGTGCCGCTGGAGACCCTGGTGCAGAAGTTCTGCTACATGCGCTTCGACCCCGAGGGGATCACCACCAACCCGGAGATCCCGTTCGCCAAGTCGATGCCCGACTACATCATGCGCTGGCTGGCCTCGCGCTTCCTCGACGCCGACGTCCAGGAGGAGCTCGGGATCCTCACCCCCGAGGTGCGCTCGCGCAAGGCCGCGCAGGAGGCCGCGCAGTCGGTGATCGCCTCCGACACCGCGGGCCCCGGCGCGGGCGAGCGCACCCCCGACATGGGCGGGCGGGGATCGATGACAGCGGGCGGCAATGGCGGGTCGAGCGCGCCCACGAGCGCGTTCACCGACACCCCGCCGGTCGTGCCGGCCAGGCTTCAGGGTCTCGACCTCGGGCCGGCATGCAGCCAGTGCGGAGGCATGATGCAGCGCACGGGCTCCTGCTACACGTGCTCATCGTGCGGCAACAACACCGGCTGCGGCTGAGGTCCGATGGCCGGCGCATATCTGCGTCCTCGGTCGCTCGCGTGCAGAGCACGCCACGCTCCCTGCGTCCTTGATCTGCTTGGCCCTCGGACCTCAGAGGCGTAGTGCTAAGGCCGAGCTTGTGGAGGCGCGACGAAGTCGGCGAAAACCTGATTGCATTCAGAGGATGGGGAGTAGAGCTGTTGCGCCCGCGGCGCTTGCCGCGCTGATAGGACTCGCCGCGCTCACAGGCTGTGGGGGCACGACGAAGACGACAACCACCGTGGTCACCTCCGCCGGCCAGGCCGGCAGCTCGGCGTCTGCGACGCCAGGCTCGGTCGCCGACGCGGTGGCAACGGTTGAAAAGACTCCGATCACGAAGGCGTCCTTCGAACACTGGACGTCGGTGACCGCCGCGCTGAGCCACTCCAAGACGCGCAGCGGCACGGCGCTCAAGAATCAGGTGCTCGGCTTTCTGATCACCTCGCAGTGGGTACTCGGCGAAGCGGCCCACCTCGGGATCGGCGTGAACGAAGCGGAAGTGCGCCAGCGGCTCCGCCAGGTCACTGCCAAGCAGTACCCCAAAGCCTCGCAGCTCAAGCGGTACCTGGCGTCGATCGGCGAGACGGAAGCCGACCTGCTGATGCGCGTAAAGGTCGAACTGCTCCAGGCGAAGATCTCCCAGCATGTGACCTCCGGCAAAACCGCATCCGTCAAACCCCACCTGCTGCTGAGCGACTTCCAGAAAAGCTTCGAAGCGCGCTGGCGCGCGAGGACGAGCTGCGCACAGGGTTATGTGATGGAGGACTGCAAGGAGCACAAAAAAGCCGCTCCCCACCCGCCGGCGGCGAGCGGCTCCTCGACCACAGCGCCCTCCACTACCTCTTCTTCCTCCTCCTCCTCACACACGGAAACGCCAGCCGCGAGCCCAAACGCGACCGGCGAGGTCTACCCGACCCCCGGAGGGATGACCCTGAGCAGCCCGGCATTCGAACGCAACGGCGAGCTCCCCGCGCAGTACACCTGTGACGGGGCCAACATCTCGCCGCCGATGCAGTGGCAGAAACTACCCGCCCACACGGTGGAGCTCGTCCTGTTCATCATCGACGACAGCTCCGAGGGGCCGGAAGGCGGCATCCGCTGGGTGGTGGCCGGGATCGAACCGAGCCTCTCCGGAATCTCCGCCGGGCAGTTGCCGGCGGGAGCGGTGGTTGGCCTCAACGGCTCCGGCAAGGCCACCTACGGAGGCATCTGCCCGCCAAAGGGCAAGCCCGCCCAGATCGAATTCGTGCTGTGGGCCCTGAGCAAGAAGATCCCGCTCAGCAACGGCTTCGTTCCGGCGGTCGCCGAGCACGACTACAGCCACAGCGAGCTTGCGTCAGCCAGCACCTACGCCGTCTACGAGCGCCGCTGAGCAGGTCGCTCAGGTCAGCAAACGGTCGCCTGCCGCGGCTTGCTCGGCCAGCGCATCGCTGGCGTCGCTGCGGCCCAGCATGCTGATGAAGACCGCCGCGAACGCGATGCCGAAGACGAGAAACTCCATGAAGCACATGCCGGCGCCGGCGAGGTGCTGATCGCTGATCGGCGAGAGGCCGAAGGCGCGGGGAGCGTGGATGTAAAGCGGGTACTCCGGCTTTGTCAGCCATGTCAGCGGCAGGCATACGGCGGCGCTCGCCAGGCGCGAGAAACCCAGCAGCGCCAGGCGCTGGCCACCCGGGCGCAGACGTGCGCGCGGCAGGGGGTCGACGATCAGCCACCACAGCGCGAGGCCGGTGTAGAAGAGCGTCGCGTGCTCGAAGGCGTGCACGGCGGAGTGTTCGGTGGCGTAGTCGAACACGCTGGGGATCGCCCACACCCAGGTGACGATCGCCCACGCCGGGATCGCCACCCACGGCGAAGTCAGCCGCGCGAGCACCCGCCCGAAGCGCCCGCCGCCGGGCGCCACCGCGAGCAGCGCGCCGCGAGATAGGCCAAGCGGCAGCAGCGGACGGCGCAGCCCGAGCACGAGCAGCGCGGGGGCGATGTCGGAGAGCAGCACGTGCTGAGCCATGTGCGCGGAGAGCAGGTAGCCGTCGCCGATCGGGTCCAGCGGGGAGAGCAGCGCAATCGCCAGCACGATCAGCCCCGCTCCATAGGGCACCCAGTGGCCAGCGCCGACCGCAGCGGAGCGAGCGGCGGCACGGCGGTAGGCGCGCGCGTATAGCACTGCCGCAAGCCCCAGCGCAACGATCACAACGGGCTCGAATGTCCAGGAGCCCCAGCCAGGCACAGATGACATGCGCGGCATCCTATCGATCCCCGCCCCGGGGGTGCGTCTCAGTTGGTTTCGTAGGAGGCCGGCGGGGGCGCATTGCCGCGGATCGCGGCCAGCTCGCCGAGCAGCTGCGCCCCGCTGGTGCCCCCGAGCACACGCAGCCGCGGCAGCCTGTCAGGGTCGCCTCCCGGCTGAGCCCAGCCGGGGACGACGGTAGTCGAGCCGCGGTAGCCGGCCGCCTGCACGGCGGCTATCACAGCGGCGTTGTACTGGCCGGAGGGGTAGCAAAACCAGTTCACGGGCACGTGGTAGAGGCGCTGCACTTCGCTGCGGGCGACCGCCACCTGGTAGTGCAGCTCAGAGGGGTCGAGAGTCGTCAGATCGGCGTGGCTGAAGCCCTGGGTGTCGAGCTCCCAGCCGGCGGCGAGGAGGCCGCGCACCTGCTCGGGGGAGAGTCCGCCTTGGGAGGGGGGCAGGCCGGTGAGCTGCAGGTTCTCGACCGCATCCCATCCCAGCCGGCGCAGGACCGGCAGGGCGTTGGTGTACTGCGATTGGTAGCCGTTGTCGAACGTGAGCACGATCGGCTTGCCGGCTGGCAGCGGCGCCCCTTCCCTCCAGTTGGCCCACAGCTGATCGAGCGTGACCGCGTGAAAGCCGGCGCGAGCGAGCGCCTGCACCTGTTCGGCGAACTCTTCCGTGGGCACGTACAGACCGGGATACGGCGCCCCCGCGGGCGGGGGATTGATGACGTGATACATGAGGATCGGCACGGCCTCGATGCCGCGCGGGCCGTCGACCGCCCGCCGGCTCGCAGTCCCCGATCCCGCGACATCGCTGTCACCGGCACTTAAACTTCGCCCCCTGACCCCTGCTCCGGCGGTGCGCGCCACGGAGGGCGCCGAGGAGCCGCATGCGGCCAGCGTCACCACGGCGACGAGGGTCGCCATGCCCAACACAGCGGGGAGGGCGATGCCCCCCCTCAGTTGAGGCGGCTCTTCAGTGCGCTGGCGGCAGAGAACTTGGCGGCCTTGCTCGCGGCGATGCTGATCGTCGCGCCGGTGGCGGGGTTGCGTCCCTGCCGGGCGGCGCGGTGGCTGACGCTGAACTTCCCGAAGCCGGCGATGGCGACCTCGCCGCCGGCGGCCAGCTCATCGGAGACGGTCTCGATCGTCGCGTCCAGTGCCTGGCGGGCCTGGCTGGGGGCCAGTCCGGTGCGCTCCGCGACCTTCTCGGCCAGATCGTTCTTGGTCATGCTTGGCACGCCTCCCTTGTATGGGGTGTGATTGCTCAAAACGGGCAGATTAGCGCCCCGCGAGGACAGATATTCGCCGATTCGGGCAGATTCACGCCGAGACGCGCACGGGCGGAGGCGTTTCGCGAGGCTCCCGAGCCGTCTCCACGGGCTCCGGGAGGCGCCTCGGGAGGCGCCCGGCGGCATAGGCGGTCCACAGCGCCGCCAGCCAGCAGCCGCAGGCGAGAACAACGTGGACCCACACCAACTCGGTTGGCAGATGGGTCTCGTACTGGTCCAAGCCGACGGCGCCCTGCAGGGCGAGTAGGACGCAGAGCACGGTGGTGCAGCGGCGCACCAGCTCCTCGGCGCCACGGCGGCGCGCCAGCCACCACACGAACACAGCGAGCAGGCTGAAAACCAACGCGATCTCGGCGTGGCGGTGGATCACGAAGTCCATCGTGCCGCGCCCGTCGAAGTCGAGGCGGTTGATGCGTTCCCCCGGGTTGCCCCCGGCGTGGGGCCCGGCGGCGGTGGCGGCGGTGCCGGCGAAGATCGTCAATGCGCCGAGCGCCACCAGGGCTCGGGCCAACCGCACGAGCGTGCGATCGCTGTCGCGGGGGCGCTGGTCGAAACGGGGATGCTCGCCGGAGGCGAGTGTCCCCCGGCTTCGGTCGGGCTCGTGCCTGGCCCGCCATGCGAGCCCGGCGGCGGCTACGAGGATCAGCATCGAGAGCGCGAAGTGGCCCATCACCCAGCCGTAGTCGAGCTTGCCGCGTACGGTCAGCCCACCGAGCACCGCCTGGCAGACGACGCCGAGGGGCAGCAGCGCGGCGAGCCAC
>CAYNGQ010000428.1:0-4240 GCA_964396735.1 uncultured Solirubrobacteraceae bacterium
GGGTTTCACCAGCTGCTTGCTGGTGCCGTTATAGACGACGAACGGCACCGGGGTCATCACCTGCGCGGTGATCTTCATGCCCTGCCAATCCGCAGTGCCTAGCACCTGGATCGGCACCGGCTTAATCCCATTCGCCGTCACGCCTACCCCGGAGGAGGAGCTCGCGCCCGTCTGCGCCGAGCCTGTGCTCATGTTCATGGTCGGGCCCGCCGAGCCGCTTGTCGTGCTTGCGGTGTTTGCCGAGTCGCCCGCGTCCGTGCCGGCGCTCGGGGTGGTGATCGATGTGGACATCGTGGGTGCCGACATCGACGCTTGCTTGTCGGCTTTGGCGCAGCCGGCGAGCAGCGCGATCACCGCGATCGCCCCGGCAGCGAGACTCGCACGCCGCGCCTCCCCGCGGAGTCGAGGCCGTCCGGCGGGGGTGAGCGGGTACAGCGCGAGCGCCAGCAGCACGAACAGCAGCCCCGCGTTTGGGTCGGTCGCGCCCCCTTCGAAGATCCCGCCAAAGCCCTGCCCAAGCACCCAGTAGAGGAGGTTGAGCCCGATCGCGAGCACCAGAAACTGCTGCGGGCGCCAGTCGATCGCGACGGCAATTCCGATCACGGCTGACACCGCCGCGAGCAGCAGCGCGATCACAAGCCCGTTGCCCTGCGCGCCTTCGGCGGCCCAATCCTGCACCGTGCTCAACCAGCTCATCCCCGACGGAGCCGCGTTAATCGCATCGTGCGTGGCGTTGGCGCTGCTATTGGGGCCCAGCAGCCATAGCCACGCCATCACCAGCCACAGCGCGGCCCAGGTCATCTTTGCGCCGCGTACCCCGAGCAGTCCTCCGGGGCGCTCGTTCGGCCACACCAGCATCCCGACGATCGCGTACAGCAGAGCCGCCCCGGGCGCGCCCGTGAGTGGCTTGGCCATGTTCATGAACAACATCCCGAAGCCCTCGCCGAACCACCACACGACGAGCACCCACGCAAACGATCCGCCGAGCGCGAGCTTGACGGTGGGTCGGTACAGCAGCCCGAACCCGATCGCGAGCTGGGTCAGCGCGAACAGCGTGTTCCACGCGGTCAGGTTGTGCTGAGCCGTGTGGGCGCCCCATTCGATGCTGCTCGCCAACCACCCCGGCTGACCCGCCGCGTTGCCGAGCAGGAACTGGACGAAGCCCCGGGAGTACATGAACGACTGAAGCTGCAGCCCCCCGTCCAGCAGCCAGATCGCACCGAGCGTGGTTTGGATCGCGCGGCGGTGGTCGGAAGCGAAATACGCGTGCGCACGGGCGAGCACGGCTCCGCCGCAGGCCTCCGGCGCCTGCGCGATCCGCTCCTCCCCGATCGGCTCCACGTCGACGCTGGCAGGACTTGCGCTCACGCTCTGGATTATGTCGCGTCGGCTGACATCTCAGTTCCCTGCGGTTGCACGAGCGCCACACCAGGTCACGAAGCGCGGGATGCCCCCTACCACTTCACAAAATGAAGGGTTCGGGCCTGCCAGCCATCGAGCACGCAGGCTGCCTCGAACACAACATGCCAGCCCAAACCCTGCAGGATCCGACTGGCGATCGGGAGCTCAAAGAGCGGTGAGCAGTTCCACGTCGCGTCCCCCGCTGAGCGCGTGCACCCCCCCGTCGAAGCTCACGAGGCGCATTCCACGACGGCGGGCGAGCGTCAGCAGATGCGCGTCTGTCACCTGGCGATAACCCGTGATCTGGGGGACATCGTTGTCACCGAGCGACACGTCGTCGGCCAGGAACCGGTGGCCATCGAGCGCGCGTAAAGCCGATAGGACCGCGCGCGCCGCATCGATGCCAATTGAGACAGGTAGCGCCTTGGGGTTGGACGACACTCGCACGAAACCACTCTCGGTGAGTGGACAGGTGGCCCATCCACGTGAGCTGTGCTCGGCAAACCAACTGCGCATCCGCGCATGGTGCACGTGCGAGTCCCACGCGAGCGCGACCAGCGCATTGACGTCCAGCAGCGCCATCGGCTGCATCAATCCTCATCAAGCGCACGCTTCACCATCTCCAGGGTGATGGGCGGTGTGCCAGCAGGAACGCGAATCACCGGCAGGCCATCCTCGGCCTCCACGCGCGCGGGCGTCAGGCCCTGTCGAGCCAGACTGGAGATGACGGAGCCGAGCGAACGGCGCTCGCAGGCGGCCAGCTCCCGCGCGGCCGCAACCACATCGTCATCGATCTCGAGTGTGGTCCGCATGGTTTGATGCTATCGCATCAACGCATCATGCCCGTACCACAGGCCATACCCGCCCACCGGTGGTCTCTGCGCGGCGCCGCGACCGACACCTTCGAGACCCGCCCGCTGAGTCGGGCACGGAGCAATCCACCGCTCTACCCCGCCAAGTAGCCTTCGCCTTTCGGCCGTGGGCGCCCGCCCGGAAACGCGAGGCGCAGGATCGTTCGGTGCACCGTGCCGAGCTGGCGGTGGAAGGGACCACTGTTGTAAGGCAGTTTGTAGCGGCGGCAGATGTCGCGCACGCGCGGGGCAATCTCGGCGTAGCGGCTGGAGGGCAGGTCGGGGAAGAGGTGGTGCTCCACCTGGAAACCGAGATTGCCGCTCACGAAGTGAAACAGCTGCCCGCCCTCGATGTTGGCGGAGCCGAGCAGCTGGCGCACGTACCACGCGCCGCGGGTCTCCCCGGCGACCTCCTGCTCGCTGAAGGTGTAGGTCTGGTCGGGGAAGTGCCCGCAGAAAATGATCGAGTGAGCCCACACGTTGCGCACGATGTTGGAGGTGAAGTTGGCGGTGATCGTGGCCTTGAAGGTGCGCGCGGCCGCACGCCGGCTCGACAGCGCCCCCGGCCCTTGCGACTTCGCGGCCGGGCCGCACGCCGACGACGACAAGCCGGTCGATGCCGAAGCCGAGCGCCGGGCAAACAGCCCGCCCGAGCGGCGGCCAGACGAACTTCCCACCTGGGTCGACGCCGCACGCCGGCCTGACACCGCCGAGCCCCCCACCGACACCGCCGCCGAGAGCAGCGGGAAGGCGATGTAGTCCTTGACGGCCTGCCGCCGTGCCTTCAGACCGATCGCGCGCAGCTCGGCGAGCGCCTTCGCCTTGGGCTTCTCCCCCTTGCGGATCGCCTCGAAGTTGAGGTCGTGCAGCGCGACGCCCCACTCGAAGAAGCCCATCAGCAGCAGGTTGTAGAGCGGCTGCAGCAGGTACACCGGGTGCCAGCGCTGGTGGGGATCGATGCGCATGATCTCGTATCCGAGGTCGCGGTCCTTGCCGCGGATGTTGGTGAACGTGTGGTGCTCGTAATTGTGTGAGTGGCGCCACGCGTCGGCCGGCGAGGCGGTGTCCCAGTCCCAGCTCTGCGAGTTGATGTCCGGGTCGTTCATCCAGTCCCACTGCCCGTGCATCACGTTGTGCCCGATCTCCATGTTCTCGAGGATCTTCGCCAGTGACAGTGCGGCCGTGCCCGCCAACCACGCCGGCCTCTTGTCCGAGCGCAGCAGCAACAACCGCGCGGCGATCACGAGCTGACGGTGGAACCTGATCGTCGAGCGGATGTAGCGCGCGTCGCGCTCGCCCAGGTCAGCGTACACCTCCTCGTGGAGCGCGTCGAGCTCGCGGCCGAGCTGCTCGAGCTGCTCGGGGGTGAGACGGTGCAGCGGGTTGTCGGGCTCTTCGAAAGGGGGAGCCGCGGGGGACGGCACCGGCGGGCGCTCAATGGTGGCGGACATGGATACCTCCGTCGCATTCGATGGGTGAAGTTGGGGGTGGCAGGATCTTGTATGTGCTTTTCAAGCTCGACATCCAGTTGGTGGTGGCAGGGATATTTATGTACTTTTCAGACCCAAACCCTTCATTTTGTGAAGTAGTCGGCGTGGTTGGATGCTTGTTCTGTGGTCCCAAACCCTTCATTTTGTGAAGTGGGTCGGCGTGGCTGGATGCTCGTTTTGTGATCCCTAACCCTTCATTTTGTGAAGTGGTTTGTGTGCGTTTTGGAAGACATCGACACTGCGCCGTACCGATAACTGCTCACAACTCGATCTCGACCGCACCCTCGGGCGCGTTGACACAGGTCTGCACCAACTCGCCGGGCTGACCGTGCACGCGACCGGTGCGCAGGTCGCGCACCCGGCCGGAGCGCAGCCGCCCGACACAGCTGTGGCAGATGCCCATGCGACAACCGTGCGGCAGGGTGGCGCCGGCGCGCTCCCCCGCGACGAGGATCGGCTGCTCGCCGTCGCTGTGCGCGCTGATGCCGCTGGCGCAGA
>CAYNGQ010000429.1:0-2785 GCA_964396735.1 uncultured Solirubrobacteraceae bacterium
TATCTCGTCCCTCCCTGCGTGGTGCTCGCGCTGCTCGGTCTGCTCGCCCTGCTGCTGCCACGCTGGCGCCGCCGGGCCCGCTCCGCGCGGACCGCCGGAGGGATCGGCTCCCCGCCTGCGCTCAACCCCTCCGACGAAGCTCGGCTGAACGCGGACATCGCGCGCTTCGAGTGATCCCTCGGCCCCACTGAGGCGGCGAAGGACAGAACGGGTAAATGGCACACACAAGGGGAAGAGAGAAGCAGGAGAAGAGAGAGAGAGGGAGGGAGGGAGGGAGAGCGTTGGAGGCGGCCGCGCTACATCTCCCGCGGCGCGCCAACCCCCAGGAGGTCCTCCAGGCAGCGCGCGATCGTGCCCCGCGCGGCCACGCTCAGCGCGATCCGCTGGCGCTCCACGGCCTCCGGCTCGGCGCCCACCACGCGGCAGTCGCGGTAGAACGCGGTGAAGTCCTGGGCGACCTGCAGCGCGTACGCCGCGATCCGGTGCGGCGCGCGGCGCTGCGCCGCCTCCGCCACTTCGCCGGGGAGCTCCAACAGCCGCTCGATCAGAGCACGCTCGGAGGGGTGCAGGGGCTCCTTTCCCGCGCCGGCGCCTGGCGCCTGCGCCGGCCACCCGTTGGCCGTCCCGCCCCCGCCAGGCGCCTCCACCTGTCGACCGCCCGCCCCCTCGCCGCCGGCAACCACCCGCAGCATCGGCTCGCCCGCGCCCGCCTCCTCCAGCGCCGCCGCCACCCGCGCGATGCCCGCCTTCGTCAGCATCGAGGCGATCCGCGCGTGCGCGTACTGCACGTAGTACACAGGGTTCTCGCTGCTCTGCGCGCGCGCGAGGTCGAGGTCGAGGTCGATCGTGGTGTCGTGCGAGCGCGACAGCAAATACCAGCGAGCGGCGTCCACGCCGATCTCCTGCACGAGGTCGTCGAGCGTCACGAACTCCCCCGAGCGCTTTGACATCTGCGCGCGCTCTCCCCTGCGCACGAGGTGCACGAGCTGCATGATCAGCATCTCCAGGTGGTCGGGATCGCCCCCCAGCGCCTCGTAGGCCGCCTTCATCCGCGCCACATACCCATGGTGGTCGGCGCCCCACACGTCGATCTGGCGCTCATACCCGCGCTCGCGCTTGTCCTGGTGGTAGGCGATGTCCGAGGCGAAGTAGGTGTGCTCGCCATTGGAGCGCACCAGCACCCGGTCCTTGTCGTCGCCGAACACCGTCGTGCGCAGCCACAGCGCGCCCTCGCTGCGGTAGGTGTGGCCCTGCTCCTCCAGCAGCGCGAGCGCGTGCTCCACCCGGCTCGGACTCCCTTCGTGCAGCTCGCTCTCGTATTGCCAGTGGTCGAAGTCGTCCACCCCGAAGGCTTCCAGCGAAGTGCGCATCCGTTCAACCATCAGGTCCACCGCCGCCCTGCCCAGCGCCCGCGCACCGCCGGCGTCGCCCGCGAGCGAGATGCCAGGCTCGGCGCTCGAGTCGCCCGCAGACCCGACGCCGGGCTCGGCGCCCCCGTCGCTCACAGACCCGCTGCCGGGCGCGTTGCCCCCGCCGTTTGTGGCAGGCGCCAGGCGCTCGGCCAGCTCCTGTACGTACTCCCCCTTGTAACCATCCTCGGGCACCTGCTCTCCATTCGCCAGCGCGAGGATCGACTCGCCCAGCTTGCCCACCTGCGAGCCCGCGTCGTTGACGTAGAACTCGCGCACCACCTCGTGCCCGTGCAGCGCCAGCAGCCGCGCCAGCGCGTCCCCGTACGCCGCGTTGCGCGCGTGGCCCACGTGCATCGGGCCCGTCGGGTTGGCGCTCACGAACTCGACCAGGACCCTTTCGCCCTGCCGTGCGCCGCCGGTGCCGTAGCTCTCGCCGGCCTGCAGCATCGCCGCCAGCGCCCGCCGCACCCAGCGATCGGCCATGAACAGATTCACGAAGCCCGGCCCCGCCACCTCGAAGCGCTCGATGTCCTCCCCCACCAGCTCCACCAGCTCCGCCCCCAGGCGCTCCGCCGCCTCGCGGGGAGGGACGCCCAGCCGTGGGGCCAGCAGCAGCGCGGCGTTGGTCGAGTAGTCGCCGAAGTTCGCCTTCGGGGGACGCTCGAGCGTCACGCCGTCGGGCTCGCGGCCATCCTCGCCGCCCGCCAGTCCGGCCGCCGCGGCGAGCACCGCCTCGCGCAGACCGTCCAGCGGCGTGCGCGAAGGGGTCACGATCGGGGGCTCTCTGGGTAGGTCGGTCATCTCAATAGTGGTAGGGCTCGCCTGCAAGGATCTTATGCGCGCGGTAGAGCTGCTCGAGCAACACCACCCACGCGAGCTGGTGAGGAAGGGTCATCGCACCCAGCGACAGGCGGTGGTCGACCCTCTGCAGCGGCGGCGCGCCGAAGGGCCCCCCAACTACGAACGCCAGACCGGTGCCCGCCTGGCGGCGCTCGTCGAGGAAGGCGCTGAAGGCGACGCTGTCGTACGCAACCCCCTCCGTAGACAGCAGCGACACGAACGCCCCCTGCGGGATCCGCCGCGCCACCGCCTCCATGGCGCGCACCTCCACAAGCTCCAGCTTCACATAACGGGAGAGCAGGCGGCTGTAGTGGGCCACGTCGTCGGCAAAGGGAGGCCGTATCCGCGCCTCCCCCACGACGGTCACCGGCACCCGCGACCCACCGCCCTCAACATCGGCCACCCACGGCGATCAAGCTGGCCACCCACGACGATCAAAGCCTGCGCCCACGACGATCAACGCCTGCTGTCCGCACTCGCCCGCACGGGTTGCGATACTAGCCCTGTGAACGACGACGACCAGGCGCCGGAGC
>CAYNGQ010000430.1:0-5842 GCA_964396735.1 uncultured Solirubrobacteraceae bacterium
CTGATCCTCGGCGAGCTGCGCGCCGCGGCGCCGCACGCGCAGATCATCGTGCTCGGCCTTTACAACCCCTTCGGGGAAACGATCACTGGAGGAGACGCGCTCACCGCCGATCTCAACGAAGTCGAGGCCAAAGTCGCGGCCGGGGTGGGGGCCCGCTTCGCCGATCCGCTGCCGCTCTTCAACCCGCCGGGGGCGCTCGAAGCGCCGACGATCTGCCTGCTCACCAACATGTGCACGCCACTCGTGGACATCCACCCGACCGATCTCGGTTACAAGGTGCTCGGGGGGCTGGTGCTGCAGCAGTATCTGCGGGGTCTGCGCCCCCACTGAGGCTCTCCTCACGCCGCCGCGCGCATGGCCAGGAGCGGCCGCTCGCGCGCGGCGGCGGCCTCTTCGAGGATTCGCAGCATCGCCGAGGCGGCAGGGATCATGCGGGTGCGGGAGCCGACCTTTCCCGGCAGCGCCGCGATCACGCTGCGAACGGGGGGGTGGGGGGAGAGCGCGCGCACGACGATGTCCTCGCGGTCGGGATCGAACAGCGCGAGCTCGGGGATCAGCGCCACCCCGACGCCCGCCGCCACCAGCCCCTGCACGGTCTGGTAGTCGTCGCTCTCAAACGCCACGTTGGGCTCGAACCCCGCCGCGTGGCAGCAGCGCACCACGTGGCGTGCGCAGGGGCTCGCCTGCGAGGTCTGCACCCACGCCTCTCCGCGCAACTCCTCCAGGCGCAACGCACGCTTGCCCGCCAGCCGGTGGCCGCGGGGGAGCGCGAGGTACAGCGGGTCCTCCAGTAGCTCCACTCGCTTGAGGCTCTCCTCGTGTGTTTGCTCGAACTCGAACAGCAGCGCGAGATCGAACTCACCCGCGCGCAGGCGTGGGGCGATCTCCTGCGGCTCGCCCTCGGCGAGCGTCAGCTCCACCTCGGGGTAGGACTCGCGGAAGGCGGCGATCGCCACCGGCATCAGCGTCGCGCCCGCGGTCGGGAACGACGCCATCCGCAGCTGCCCCCCGCGCAGGCCCGCCAGCGCCGCGAGCTCCTCCTCGGCGGCCTGCAGGCGGGCGAGGATTCCGTCGGTGTGTTCGACCAGCGTGCGCCCGGCGCCGGTCAGGCGCACCCCGCGGGGCAGACGTTCCAGCAGCGTCAGCCCCGTCTCTGCCTCGAGCGCCGCGATCTGCTGAGAGACAGCCGATTGGGTGTAGGAGAGCGACTCCGCCGCGGCTGAGAACGAGCCGCGCTGGGCGACCTCCCTGAGGACTCGAAGACGGCTGACGTTAAGCATAAGTACAGCTTATTGTACTTATAAAAAGAATCACTTGTGGTGATGGCAGGAAGGTGTCACGCTGAGAGCGAACCTTCCATCGCACGCAATCCACACAGGAGCCACAGCCATGTCTGCCACCAAGATCATCGTTTCCTACGACGGCACCAACAACGAGGACGACGCGATCGCTCTCGGTCGCGTCTTCGCGCGCGCCGGCGCGGAGGTCGCGCTAGCGTACGTGCGTCACACGCAGGAGCCCGAGCCCGAGCGCGAGGTGCTGGCCGAGCGGGAGGCCGAGGCGCTGCTGGCGCGCGGTGTCGAGCTGCTCGGGGTGCCCGCGGCCACCCACGTCGTCGCCGACCGCTCGACCCCCGAGGGCCTGCGCGCGCTCGCCGAGCGCGAGGGCGCCGACGCGATCGTGTTCTGCTCGGACTCCCACACCGCCCCACGGCACGTGACCGTCGGCAACTCCGCCCAGCGTCTGCTCGACGGCGGCCGCTTCGCGATCGCGATCGCCTCCGCCGGCCTCGCCGATATCGAGGGTGAGCCGGTGCAGCGGATCGCCGTCACCGAGGACCCCACCGATCCCAGCGCCCAGACCACGGCCGACGCGCTCGCGCAGGCGCTCGGAGCGAGCGTCAGCCCCGCCGCCAGGGGCCATGATGCCGACCTGCTCGTGCTCGGCTCCCGGCCCGAGGCCGGCCAGGGCCAGGTTGCGCTCAGCGCCGCCGTGCTCAGCCTCGTCGAGGACGATGCCGGCGCCGTGCTGGTCGTGCCCCGCGGTGTGGCGCTCTCCTTCGGAGTGGCTGCATCGGTCGGCGCGTAGGCGCTGCACCGTCAGCGCATAGAGGCCCGGCGGCCCGGCGTTTGATTTTTCTTGCCCCTACCAGATGAGATCAGGTCTCATGCTCATTTGGTAGGGGCTCAAAAAGAACATGGGACACCCGGCAGCCTCGACTGGCGAGGTCGGCGGGTGGACGTTGTTGTGCCGGCCCCCGAGAGGGGCCTGTTTCGTGACCACGCCCGCAAGGCGGGTTGCGTGAGAAGGCCACCGGCATGCTGTGGCGAACCGGCATGCTGTGGCGAATTGTGGAGACCCCATGGCGGCATCGCCATCCCACACCGACGACGCTCTGGGTTGGGTGCAGCGGATCCGCGCCGCGCTCGAGGACGATCGCTTCGTGCTCTACGAGCAGCCGCTGCTGGAGCTCTGCAGCGGCGCCGTTGCACGCCACGAGATCCTGCTGCGGATGGTGGCCGAGGACGGTGAGCACATCGCCCCGATGGCGTTCCTCCCCACCGCCGAGCAGGCCGGCCTCGTGCAGGCGATCGACGCCTGGGTGATCCGGAGAGCGATCGACCTGATCGCGCGCCAGGCGCGGCGCGGACAGCGCCTGCACCTGGACGTCAACATCTCCGGCGCCTCCGTCACCGACCCCGAGCTGCTCGCCCTGGTGCAGCGCGAGCTCGCGCTCGCCGAGGTCGATCCCTCCTGCCTGACCTTCGAGATCACCGAGACCGCCGCGATCGCGGACATCGAGCTCGCGCAGCGGTTCGCCCAGCGCCTCGGCGAGCTCGGCTGCGGCTTCGCGCTGGACGACTTCGGCGCCGGGTTTGGCTCGTTCTTCTACCTCAAACACATTCCCTTCGACACGCTCAAGATCGACGGCGAGTTCATCCGCGGCTTGGTGCACTGCGAGCGCGACCAGATCATGGTCAAGGCGATCGCCCGCGTCGCGCGCGACCTCGGCACCGAAACCGTCGCCGAGTTCGTCACCGACGACGCCACCCGCGAGCTGGTGCATAGCTACGGCGTCCACTACGCGCAGGGCTACGGCATCGGCCGTCCCCGTCCGATCACCGCCACCTGGCCCGGGGCGTTCGCCGAGACTCGTGCGGCCGGACCTTCCGCCACGGCGCCCGCGGTTGCCGAGCCGGCCCTCAGCGGGACCGTTGCCGCCGACCGATCGGAGATCGGTCGGCCAAGCGCAGGCATGTGTAGCGCGCCAGCGCCTGCGTGAAGTCCGCGCCAACGCCGACCAGGTGGCCGAGCGGCCCGGTCCACCACCATCGCTCCGCTCGCCGCAGTGCTCGCATCGGACGGCACGGTATCGTGCCGGAGACGTTCGCCCGCGAGCACCCGGGGGCCGGACGCCGCCGCCATGCCCAGCGCCCTCACGACGACCACCACCGAGCTGCCCGAATCGCGCGTGCGCGTACAGGTCAAGGTGCCGCCGGAGGAGCTCGAGCGGCGCGTCGAGGGCAAGGCGCGCGAGCTGGGGAGCAAGCTGAAGCTGCCCGGCTTTCGCCGCGGCAAGGTGCCCGCGCCGCTGGTGATCCAGCGCGTCGGACGCGAGGCCGTGCTCGAGGAAGCGGTGCGCGACACGCTCTCGCAGTGGTATGTGGACGCGCTGGAGAGCACCGGGATCGTGCCCGTCGGCGACCCCGACGTGGACCTCGGCGAGCTGCCCCCACGCGGGGAGAGCCTCGAGTTCTCCTTCGAGATCGGGGTGCTTCCGCGCGCCACGCTCGGGGAGTACCGGGGCCTGGAGGTCGGCCGCGCCGAGCCGGAGGTGAAGGAGGAGCAGCTGCAGCGCGAGCTCGACGGGCTGCGCGAGCGCCTCGCACGCCTGGAGGCGGTGCAGCGGCCGGCGGCCGAGGGCGACTTCGTCGTGATCGACTACACCGGGGCGCTCGTGACGGAGTCGGGCGCCCAAGAGCCGTTCACGGGCGGCGAAGGGCGCGACCAGCTCGTGGAGCTGGGGTCGGGCAACCTGATCGAGGGCTTCGAACGGGAGCTGATCGGAGCGTCCGCGGGGGAGAGCCGCACGCTCGCGCTCACCTTTCCCGCCGACTACGAGCGTGAGGATCTGGCCGGCCGCCCCGTTTCCTTCGCGGTGACGGTCAAGGAGGTCAAGCTCAAGCAGCTCCCCGAGGTCGACGACGACCTGGCGATCGACACCGGCTTCGACACACTGCAGGATCTGCGCGAGGACATCGGCGGGCGCCTGCTGGCGGCCGAGGAGCAGCGCATCGAGGAGGAGTTTCGGGTGGCCGCGCTCGACGCCGCCGTCGAACAGGCGCAGGTGCAGGTGCCCGGCCCGCTGATCGAGGCCCGCGCGCGGGAGATGTGGGAGCGGATTCTGCACACGCTCTCCCACCGCGGGATCACGCGCGAGACCTATCTGCAGCTCACCGGTCGCGAGGAGCAGGAGATCCTCGCCGAGAACGCCCCCGCCGCCGAGCGCGCGCTGCGCCGCGAGGCGGTGCTCACCGCGGTTGTGGCCGCGGAGGGCATCGAGCCGGGCGAGGAGGAACTGCTGGAGGCGGTCCGTCCTGCCGCCGAGCGCGAGCAGCTGCCGCCCGAGCAGCTGCTGCAGAGGCTGCGCGATGCCGGGCGCCTGGAGGAGATCCGCGAGGACCTCGCCGCGCGCAACGCGATCGAGCTGATCGCCTCCAGCGCCGTCCCGATCCCGCTCGAGCAGGCGCAGGCGCGCGAGCAGCTGTGGACCCCCGAGAAGGAGCGCGCCGAGCGCGCCCGCGAGGAGCAGGTAGTCGAGGCGCAGGAGCACACACGCGAGCAAGGTCAGGAGGTGGGTGGGCTGTGGACACCGGATCGGTAGCCTCTATGGTGGGTCGCGGAAGGAATCCGGTCGGTCAGGCGAAACTGAAGCGAGGACAATGAGCCCACAAACTCAACATGGGGGGTGGTCCGGAGGGGCGCCTGCTCCCCTCCGGCTAAGCCCACTTGTGCCAATGGTCGTCGAGCAGACCTCCCGGGGGGAGCGCGCTTTCGACATCTACTCCCGTCTGCTCAACGAGCGCATCATCTTCCTCGGCACCCCCGTGGACGACCAGATCGCCAACCTCGTGGTCGCCCAGCTCCTGCACCTGGAGTCAGAGGACCCCGAGAAGGACGTCTCGCTTTACATCAACTCGCCCGGCGGCTCGGTGTATGCAGGGCTTGCGATCTACGACACGATGCAGTTCATCAAGCCCGACGTGCAGACGATCTGCGTGGGGATCGCGATGTCGATGGGCGCGCTGCTGCTGGCGGGCGGCGCGCACGGCAAGCGGATGGCGCTGCCCAACGCGAAGATCCTGATCCACCAGGTCTCCTCGAGCTTCCAGGGTCAGGCGACCGACATCGAGATCCACGCGAAAGAGATCATCGAAGTGCGCCAGCGTCTGGACGAGATCATCGCCAAGCACACGGGCAAAGCGCTGGAGCAGGTCGGCAAGGACACCGAGCGCGATTACTTCATGAGTTCGGAGGAGGCAAAGGAGTACGGCATCATCGATCGCGTTATTTCAGAGCACTAGGACGCCCCGCCACCGGCTTCGCCGGCGGCGCGAGGGGGCGTCCTTACCCAATGGCGCCACGCGGGGTGGGTGGGCATTTGATCCTTGTCTCGCTTGCTCAGCGCACGTCCTAGTAGGCAGTCCCGAATTTCAGTAGGCAGTCCCTGAATTTCCCAAGACCATGGCCAGACCAACCGACTCCAACGAGCAGCTCCTCTGCAGCTTCTGCGGCAAGTCCCAGCGGCAGGTCAAGAAGCTGATCGCCGGCCCCGGCGTGT
>CAYNGQ010000431.1:0-7664 GCA_964396735.1 uncultured Solirubrobacteraceae bacterium
GCGGTCGAAGGTGAGTTTGCGCGCGTGATGGCGAAACAGTGATTCCGGGGCCAAGAACTCCCCAGCGAAGGCGTCGGCCTGCTCCTCCGGGTCTCCGTCGGGAGCCGTGGCGTGCATCGTCAGATGCCCAAGCTCGTGAGCGATAGTCCACCGCAGGTCCTCGGGCGGCATAGCCGCGTTCAGGAAGAACAGCGGGACCCCCTTGGTTGTCCAACAGCTCATGCCGAACAGCTTCCGCGTCCCAAAGTTCTCCATGATGACGATGCCACCCGCAGACTCGATCAATGCGGTGAGGTTGGGGATAGGTCCATCAGGCAGCCTCCAAGACGATCGCAGGGCGCGGGCCACAGCAATAGGCGACCCCCCGTATTCGTCGGGGTCCATCGTGTGGAAGGAGCGTTGAGCGTTGATATCGAGCCCGTCGAGCAGCTTGCCGGTGTTGGTGTTGCGGACGTACATGCGCGCGTCGAGGCGACGCAGAATCTTCGCCGGTAGCGTCTTGCGCTTCCGGTGATAGTGGCAAGCACTTCCGGCCTCGCGCAGACGGCCAGGCTCGTAGAAAAACCGCTCGGGATATTCGAGATACCTGGAGATCCGCGCTATGTCTTCGGGCGCGATGTTGGTCAAGCCGTGCTCGGCCTTGGAGATCAACCCCTGTGTTACGCCTGCCGCCTCCGCAACGTCCTTCTGTGCGTAGCCGCGACTCTCGCGTGCCACGACCAGCGCTTCGGCGTTGATCGTCGGCGCGCTCACGCCGACTCCGCGTGCGACTCGCCCTCCATCGCCTTGCGGGTGGAGGTCACGATTGCGGGCTTGGTGGTGTCGATCATGCCAGGGATCACGAGCGGTTCAACGATCGCCTCACCGCCATAGATGTCGTAACTCCATGTCTGGTGTCCGATGCAATCGCGGCGAATCTCAATGCGTCCGATGGCAGCGCCTTCGAGCGTGTAGCCGCATGTCAGCAGCGTCGGAGGCGCGGGTATCCCGTCCAGTGCGAGCAGCATCTCGGGCGTGAACGACTGCTTCGCCAAGAGCTTCTGCTGTCGGGTGGCGACGTTGCTCGGAGCGCCATAGCCGACGAACTTCATGCGGAGGATGATGTCGCTCCCGATCAACAGGGCGAAGAAGCCAAGCCCTTCGGCCAAGGTTACGCCGTCTGCATCTGCGGTGAGGTGGGCGACCTCGGAGCAGGCGTGGTTGTGGATGAAGTTGGCGCGGGTGGTCGCGTCCAACGGGAGGGCAAGTGCGGGATGCTCGCTGAGCAGCGTCTCCCAGTTCTCAGCGGCTTTCGTGAGCCCTTCGACAAGCGTGGGCTCGATCGGCTTGATCGCGTCTTGGGCGTAGGGAAGTTCGACCATGGATCGAGCATACCACACCAACGGATTTTGGGCTACGTTTTATGAATGTTTTCATTCTGCTCTTTCTGTCTGACCGCTCCCGCATAATGTTCAATATGAACAGGTTGCCCATCGAGAAGCGCGCGCAGATACTCGGGATGCTGGTCGAGGGGAACAGCCTACGCGCGACCACCCGAATGGCCGGCTGCTCGATCAACACCGTCTCCAAGCTCCTGCTGGACGTCGGCGAGGCGTGCGCCACCTACCAGGACGAGCACCTACGGGACCTGACCTGCAAGACGATCGAGGCCGACGAGATTTGGTCGTTCGTCTACGCCAAGCAGAAGAACGTCCCGGCGGACCTGAAGGGCGAGTTTGGGGTGGGCGATGTCTGGACGTGGACCGCGCTCGACGCCGACACGAAGCTGATCGCGTGCTGGTACGTCGGCAGCCGCCAGTACGAGGACGCCGCCGCGTTCATGCTGGACCTCAAGAGCCGCCTACGCGACCGCATCCAGCTCACAACCGACGGGCTCCCCGCCTACCCCAACGCCGTCGGGCTCGCGTTCCGGCACAACATCGACTTCGCGCAGCTCATCAAGACCTACGCATCACTGCGTGAGGGACAGGCGCGTTACAGCCCACCCGTTTGCACCGGGGCACGCACCCGCGTAGACCGAGGCAACCCCGACCCCGCCAAGATCAGCACCAGCTACGTCGAGCGGCAGAACCTGACCATGCGCATGGGGATGCGCCGGTTCACCAGGCTAACCAACGGGTTCAGCAAGAAGCTCGACAACCACATGGCGGCCATCGCGATCCATTTCATGCACTACAACTACGCCCGGCCCCACAAGACCCTTGCGAACCCATATCCCCGCACACCAGCGATGGCCGCCGGGATCTCCGATCACGTTTGGAGCCTGCGCGAGATCGCAGAACTTTCAAACTGAGACACTACCGGGTCGGCAAGTATGTCTTCGATCAGCACGCAAACCCTTTACAAAGTGAAGTGGTGGGGTCCAAAAAGTTAATACTCCACACCGAGCTCCTTGATCTCATCCAAGCGGCCGCCGGCCCCCCACGCGCCAGCCGGCTGTTGCCTCTCGACCCTGGCTCACTCCCCCAACGGCACGGGCGCAGCCGAGAACTGCGTGAACTCCCGTAGCTGACGCACGCGCGCAACGATCTCGGCTCCCGCGAGGCTCTCGATCCGGTGGGTGCCGAACTCTTCGACGTTGAACGAGGCGAGCGCGGTGCCGTGCGCCATCGCCTGGCGCAACAGCTCGTCGGTGATCTCCTCATCGATGTGGGCGGCGATGTAGCCGACGAAGCCGCCCGCGAACGTGTCGCCCGCCCCGGTGGGGTCGACGACCGACTCCAGCGGGAAGGCTGGCAGCGAGAAGAAGCCGTCGGCGGTGACCAGCGCGGCGCCGTACTCGCCCTGCTTGGCGACGATCACTCGCGGCCCGCGCCGCGCCGGCGTACCCCGGTCGCCGTCGGCGGCGGGGGAGTCGGTCGGAGAGGAATCGGTGGCGGAGGCGCCGGAGGAGGAGTCGGAGGGGGCAGAGGCCCACGAGAGCACCTCCCGCGCGGCCGCGTACAGCGAGGCTTTGTCGGTGAGCTGGCGCAGCTCGGAATCGTTGAGGATCAGGCAGTCGCACTCCGCGATCGCCTTCATCAGCGACTCGCGCGCCGCTTCGATCCACAGGTTCATCGAGTCGAGCGCGACGAAGCGCGCGTCGGGCATCTGCGCGCGCACCTCGCGCTGCAGGTCGGGCTGGATGTTGGCGAGGAACAGCACGTCGCTGGAGCGCGAGCTCTCCGAGAGCTTCGGCTGGAAGCCCTCGAACACGCCCAGCTGCGTGTCGAGCGTCTCGCGCGAGTTGAGGTCCCAGCCGTACTTGCCGCGCCAGAAGAAGGTCTTGCCCCCGGGGATGCGCTCGACGTCGGAGATGTCCACACCGCGGTTGCGCAGCACGTCGAGCTCGGTCTCGCCGAAGTCGTCCCCGACGGGCCCCACCACGCGCACCTCCTGGAAGAAGGAGGCGGCGAGCGCGAAGTGCACGGCGGCGCCGCCGAGCATCCGCTGGCGCTCGCCGAAGGGGGTGGAGACACTGTCGTAGGCGATCGATCCGACAACTGTGATTGGCATCGGACGGCACCCTACACCCGGGGCCCGCCGAATCGTTGCGCGATTCGACACGCCGCCCCGCGGTGGTCCCCGCGGCCGGTGCTTCGCCGCGCGGTCCGCGGTGTAGCCTGCCGCCGTGCGCGCGATTCAGATGAGCGAGTTTGGCGGCCCGGAGGTGTTGAAGCTGGTGAAGCTGCCCGATCCCCAGCCGGCCGCGGGGGAGGTGCTGATCCGCGTCACCAAGGCGGGCGTGAACTTCGCGGACACGCACACGCGCACCAACTCCTACGTGCGCAAGGCTACGCTGCCGCTGGTGCCCGGCGGAGAGGTGGCGGGCGTGCGCGAGGACACGGGCGAGCGCGTGGTGGCGCTCACGGGCACCGGCGGCTACGCCGAGTACGCCGTCGCGCCCGCCGCGCACGTGTTCGCGATCCCGGAGGGCGTCGACGACGGCACGGCGCTGGCGTTGATCATCCAGGGGACGACCGCGTGGCACCTTTACCGCACGGCTGGGCATGTGAGGGAGGGCGCGAACGGAGCTGGTGGGGGCAAGAAAAAGAGTGGTGGGGACGGGCAGGGAAGTGGTTGGGGTGGAAAAAGAGATGTAACGCCTGAGGGGAGCGGCGAGACGGTGGTGGTGCACGCGGCCGCGGGCGGGGTGGGCTCGCTGGCGGTGCAACTCGGCCACCCGCTCGGCGCCGGCTGCGTGATCGCGACCGCGTCGAGCGAGGAGAAGCGCCAGCTGGCGCTGCGGCTGGGCGCCGACGCGGCGATCGACCCCGCGCCCGAGGGCCTCACCGAGCGGCTGCTGGAGGCGAACGGGGGCAGGCCGGTGGACGTGGTGTTCGAGATGGCGGGCGGCGCGGTGTTCGACGCCTCCTACGCGGCGCTGGCGCCGTTCGGGCGGCTGGTGGTGTGCGGGATCGCCTCGCAGCAGCCCAACCAGGTCAGGAGCGGATCGCTGCTACGCCACTCGCGCGCGGTGGTGGGCTTCTACATCTTCCACTGCCTGGAGCGCCCCGGCATGTTCGAGCAGGCGCTGGCCGACCTGTTCGACCGGGTGGTGCCGAACCCCGCCTGCCCGCGGTTGGAGGTCGTGGTTGGACACACCTACCCCCTGGAGCAGGCGCCGCAGGCCCACATCGACCTGCGCGAGCGACGCACCACAGGCAAGCTGTTGCTCGATCCCACGGCCTGAACGATCGCGCTTGCTCCGCGTTCCGCGGCGCCGGCGACCCCGCTCTCCGTGTCCCGCGGCGCTGAGCGATCGCTCCCTCTTCGCGTTCCGCGGCGCAGGCATCCGCGCACAATGGGCCCCAACCCGTAAGCTCCCCAGCGTCGTGGCCAAGTCATTCGCAGAGCTCGGGCTCACCGAGCGCACCCTCGCGGCGTTGCGCGCGGTCGGCTACGAGTCGCCCAGCCCAATCCAGGAGCAGGCGATCCCGCCGCTCTTGGAAGGCCGCGACGTGATCGGCCAAGCGCAGACCGGCACCGGCAAGACGGCGGCGTTCGGGCTGCCGATCATGGAGTACGTGGACCCGGAGCTGGCGGAGGTGCAGGCGCTGGTGATGACCCCCACACGCGAGCTGTGCATCCAGGTGACGCAGGCGCTGCGCGCGTACGGCGCCCACGCAGGGGTCGATGTGGTGGCCGTATTCGGCGGCGCGCCGATCCGCAGCCAGCAGGCCCAGCTGCGCTCGGGCGGGCACGTGGTGGTCGGAACCGTGGGCCGGGTGCTCGACCTGATCTCCCGCCACTCGCTGGTGCTGCACGACTGCCGCTTCGTGGTGCTGGACGAGGCCGACGAGATGCTCGACCTCGGCTTCCTCGAGGACGTCGAGCGGATCCTCTCGATGACCCCGAGCGGCCGCCAGACGGCGCTGTTCAGCGCGACGATGCCGCCGCCGATCCGCAAACTGGCGGACGGGTACCTGTACGACCCGGTGCTGGTGAAGGTGGAGGCGGCGACGCTGACGATCGACACGGTGGCGCAGTTCCAGCTCCCGGTGGACGCCAAGCAGAAGCCGGAGAAGCTGGTGGAGGTGCTGAAGGCGGAGCGGCCCGACCAGGCGATCGTGTTCGTGCGCACGAAGGTGCGCTGCGACCAGCTGTTCCGCACGCTGCGCGACGGCGGCATGAACGTCAGGGCGCTGCACGGCGACATGACGCAGGGCTCGCGCGACGGGGTGATGCTGGCGTTCAAGGCCGGCCGCGTGCCGGTCCTCGTGGCGACCGACGTGGCCGCGCGGGGCCTTGACATCTCGACGGTGACGCACGTGATCAACTACGACGTGCCCACCTCCCCCGACACATACGTGCACCGCATCGGGCGCACCGGCCGTGTGGGGCGCTCGGGCCGGGCGATCACGTTCGTGGAGACTCGCCAGAAGCGGGAGCTGGAGGCGATCGAGCGCCACATCGGTACCTCGGTCGCGCCGTGGGAGCCGCACGCCAAGGCCCCGCCCACGCCGGTAAAGGAGCGCCCGCGCCGCCACTCCAAGCCGCACATCACCCGCGACGGCTCAGAGCCCCACGTGAAGCTGCTGCTGGCCGGCGGCCGCGCGGGCGGCGTGAGAGTGGCGGACATCGTCGGCGCGGTCACCTCCGCGACGGGCCTCGACGGGGAGGCGGTGCGCGACGTGCTGGTGCTCGACCGCTTCTCGTTCCTGACGGTGCCGGCCTCCGAGGCCGACCGCGTGGTGGAGGCGCTGCGCGAGCGTCGCGTGCGGGGGCACCCTGTGCGCCTGGAACGGGTGGGGTGAGGGGCTCGAGCTGCGCGACGGCGTTTCGGGTGACGGCCCCGCCACATGCAAGGTCGTAGTAGGAAGGCTTTGCGGATAGGGAGAGTCGAGCCACTATTATAAGGTGCATCATGCCCCTATCCCGGCCAGAGGCTGTGGCGTTGTTCCCGACCGGTGGGGCGATCCCCGAGGAGCTTCAGATCGGTCGCTCGGCCGTGATCGAGGACCTCACCGCGTCCGCGGAAGGGGGTCAGACGCTCATCTTCGCCGAGAATCGTCACCTCGGTAAGTCCAGCCTGCTGTTGGCGATGGTCGATCGAATCCTCGCGACGCGCAGGGGCCGCAAGGCTCTCTCGGTCGACCTGCGTGACGGGATCGACGACTCCGGCGCATTAGCCGCCGCCCTTCTCGCTCAGGCCGACAAACAGGGTGCGGGGCGCGTCGTCGCTGCGATGGTCGTCAAGGGGAAGCTGAGTCGGATGGCGCCGCAGGCGCTCGACCGGCTGCGCTTGGCAGGAGACCTGCTCGGAGAGTCGGACGAGGCCAGGACGGCGGAGAAGCTCGCCGACTCACTGCAGCCCGCCGGTGCGACCATGCGGAAGGCCCTGCTCGCGCTCGACGCTCACGGACATGCCACGGGCGAGCGATCGATTGTCGTGCTCGATGAGGCTCAAGACCTGCTTCGTTGGGAGGACGCCCTCGAGGTTCAGCGCGAGATCGCGATCGCCATCAAGAGGGCGTCGAGCACGGTGAACTTCGTCCTCAGCGGCAGCGAGAAGCACACGCTGCTCGGGCTGTACCACGACGCAGAGGCTCCCCTGCACGGTCTTGGAAGGCGCTTCCAGCTCCCCGAGATCAGCCGCGACGACTGGTGTGCGGGCCTCGCCCAGCGCTTTGCGCAGGCGGGCGTGGGCATCGCATCGGCTCAGCTCCACCAGATCGTCTATTCCAGCGAAGGGCATCCGTTGCGGACGATGTTGATCTGCGTGCACGTCCTCGACTGGTTGGAAGACGGCTGGGCTTCGCAGGTCACCGTCGAGCGAGCGGTGGCCGATGCGCAGCGACATCCGTCGTGGAGCACGGCATGACGCCGTTCGAGCTCCTCACCGAGGCCCGGCGCGACGCGATCGAGCGCATCGCGCAGGTGGCGAGCGAGCAGCCGTTCACCGGTGTGGTGGGCGAGGCCGAGGTGGGCAAGACGGCTGTGCTCGCCGCCGCTCTCGATCTGCTGCGCAAAGGCGGCTGGACCGTCGTGCGCGTCGACCTCGATGGGGCCTGGTCGCCCAACCGGCTTGCGTGGCGATGGGCGCGCGAGTTGGTGCGCGCCGTCGCCGGCTCGATGGTGCTCTCGCACGTCGATTCACTGGACTCTGGGATGTGGCCCGAATCGACGCGTACCGCGCTTCTGCGTCTGCCCGCCGAGCTGGGAGAGGAGGTCACGCGCCTCGC
>CAYNGQ010000432.1:0-5331 GCA_964396735.1 uncultured Solirubrobacteraceae bacterium
GGTGGTCCTCGCCGGCGAGGACCACGGGGCCCTGGAGGAAGCCGCCGACCTGCTCTGCGACGAGCGCCTCAGCGGGCGCGTGGTGGTTCTGCCAGGCTACGCCTCCCCCGCGCAGACGGGCCGTCTGTTCACGGCCGCCGACGTGGTGGCGCTTCCCTACCAACGGGCAAGCGCAAGCGGCGTGCTGCTGCTCGCCTACGGATATTCGCGGCCCGTCTTGGCATACCCCGTGGGCGGCCTCCCCGAGTACGTGGTAGACGGATCCACCGGGTGGCTGTGCGAGCACGCCGACCCACAGTCGCTGGCAGAGGGATTGCACACCATCGTCACCCGCGGGCGCCGGGAGTGTTACGAGCGCGGCGTACAGGCCAGGCGGTTCTCGGCCGAGCACCTTGCATGGGACTCGATCGCAAGGCGTACGATCGAATGCTACGAGCGGCTGCTCTGCCGACCAGACGGGGGGGCCAATTCGGGGCCGCCGCGGTTCAGGTCGTCCTGATGATCAGCACCGAGCAGGGCGCGTGGTGGGAGACCCGGTTGGGCACCGAGCCCAGCAGGAAGCGCTTGGCACCGCTCATGCCCTTGTTGCCGACCACGATCAGGTCGGCGCCGCGCTCCTCGGCAACGTCGAGAATCGCGTCGGCGGGGTCGCCCTGGCGGGCGTAGACGTTGACCTCGACACCCGCCTCGCGCGCCGGCGCCGCGGCGGCCTCGAGCGCCGCGTCTACGTCCTCGCGGGGGTTGATCGCCCACTGCAGGTCCTCGGGCGCGTCGCGCCGTTCCGAGCGCAGACGCCCGGCCGGCACCGGCTCGTAGGCGCTAACGATCTCGAGCGTCGCGCCCAGCGTGCGGGCCAGGTCACCTGCCTGGCGCACTGCCTCACCGGCCGTCTCGGAGCCGTCGGTGCCAACCACGATCGATTTGAACATGACTCTGACTCCTCGCCTGCTTGTGTAATAGAGCTAAATGGCGCTGCGGCCGGCTCGATCATATCCAGGCCTGCCTTAACGTTCACGACGCCCGTGATCGATCTGCACTGCCACGTGCTGCCCGGCATTGACG
Organism: uncultured Solirubrobacteraceae bacterium; assembly: GCA_964396735.1. Lineage (GTDB taxonomy): Bacteria > Actinomycetota > Thermoleophilia > Solirubrobacterales > Solirubrobacteraceae > Palsa-744. The sequence continues at coordinate 1,063 of CAYNGQ010000432.1, forward strand.
ACGGCCCCGCCACAATCGAGGGCTCGCTCGCGCTCGCTCGCGCCGCGGCGGCCGGCGGGACGCAGGTGCTGGTGGCCACCCCACACGTCAGCTGGCGCTACCGCAACGACGCTCAAACCATCGCTCGGCTGGTGGAGGAGCTGAACGCCCGCCTGGCGGAGGAAGGGGTGTTGAGCGCCGGCGGAGCGCCGCTCGAAGTGCGCACCGGCGCCGAGGTCGCACTGACGCAGATCGCCGAGATCGAGCGGGCAGAGCTGAAACGCCTCACGCTCGGGGGAGGAGCATGGCTGCTGGTGGAGCCGCCCTTCACCCCGGTCGCCCCCCACCTCGACGAGATCCTGCTGGCAATGGGACGCGACGGGCAGCGCGTCGTGGTGGCCCATCCCGAGCGCTGCCCCACCTTTCAACGCGACCGTCAGATGCTCGAGCGGCTCGTACGGGAGGGGTACCTCACATCCGTCACCGCCGGCTCCTTCGGCGGGAGCTTCGGCGGCGAAGCGCGTCGCTTCGCGCTGGAGCTCGCGCGCGACGGACTGCTGCACAACGTGGCCTCCGACGCGCACGATCACGCCCATCGGCCTCCCGTGATCGCCGCGGAGCTCGAGGCGGTGGGGCTGGCCCCGTTGACGCAGTGGCTGACCGAGGCGGTGCCGCGCGCGATCCTCGACGGCAGTGAGATCCCACCGCGCCCGGAGGTGGCTATGCGCGAGATCGAGACCCCACACCCGCGCCGGTGGCTGCACCTGCGCCGGTGAGCTGATTACGCCAGCTTGGTGATCGCGATGATCATTCCGATCACAACAAAAACCACGATCGCGATCTGCATCCAGATCCAGGTGGGGGACACGAAGACAGCCTACCGGGCGTGTTGACCTGGGAAGATGGCCGGCTGCGACAGCCCTACTGGGGGCTTCTATCGTGTACTGATGGCAGGATGCCGATGCAAGCCCATGGCTGGACGCCTACCAAAGCTCCCAACGCTGATACTGCTCTGCCTGTGCGCCGCGGCCTGGCTGCCGACGAGCGGCACCGCCAGCGGTACGGTCGGGGCGCGCCCCGCACTCGCCGCGCCCCTTGGCGGCGTGAACATCGCGGGCGTCGCCGGCAACCTTCCCCTCTCCCTGGCAGACCGGGAAATCGCGCGTGCGCGCGCGCTGCACGCGAAGCTCGTGCGCACCGAAGTGCCGTGGTCGGCATTCGAACCGAGCGGCCAAGGCAAGATCGAACCCCGCACGCTGGCCTTCCTCGACCGCCTCGTGAGTGACGCGGCCGAAAGCGGCATCGGTGTGATCGCGATCGCCTACAGCACGCCCTGCTGGGCCTCCTCTGCTCCAGCCTCCGTATTGCGTAAGTGTGTGCCGGGGCGGTCGGCCGCAGCCAACGCCTGGCCGCCGCGGGAACCCTCCGCGTATGCCGCCTTCGCCGCCTATCTGGCAGCGCGCTACGGCACACGCCTGGCGGCGATCGAGGTCTGGAACGAGCCCGACCAGGCCAACGAAGCCTACTTCGCGGGGCCGCAAAAACCACAGCACTACGCTGCCGTGCTACGCGCCGCCTACCCCGCGATCAAGCAGGCCAACCCCAACGTCACGGTGCTCGCCGGCTCGCTCGTGGGCTCCAACGGCGTCTTCCTGCGCGCTCTCTACGCCGCGGGCATCAAGGGCTACTACGACGGCTTGGCGGTGCACTTCTACAACCTCACGCTCGGCTCGCTGCGGGCGATCCACGAAACGCAGCTCGCCAACGGCGACAACACGCCGCTGTGGCTGGACGAGTTCGGCTGGAGCAGCTGCTGGCCGAAGCAGAAGATCCAGCAGGAACAGGGGTGCGTCAGCCCGAAGGTGCAGGCCGCCAACATCACCAACCTCTACCGCTCGCTGGCGCGTACGCCCTACATCGCGGCGGCGGTGCTCTACAAGCTGCAGGACTCCACGGGCGAAAACTTCGGCGTGCTCAACACCAAGGGCGCGCGCAAGCCGGCCTTCGCGGCGTTCGCCCGCGTCCTCGCCAACCCCTTCGGCAGCCCAACGCGCGTAACCCTCGATCTCAGCCGTCGCCACGGCGGCGTTCTCGCCAGCGGCGAAGGCCCCGTCGGCGACTACATGCAGCTCGAAGCCTTCCAGGGCAAGGTGCTGCGCTACCGGGCGCTGTTCACGCTCAACCGCTTCAACCGCTACGCGATTCCGCTGCCGCGGGTGCTCGGCACCAACCGTTTGACGGTGCGTGTCTACCAGTACTGGCAGGGCAGCGGCAAGGACGCGCGACGCAGCATCTGAGGCCCGCGTCTGCGGGCTTGATGGTGACGGATGGCGGACAGGTGTGTTGACCCGGATCTGGACACATCGAGTCAAAGCTTGGACGCACCAGCTGATACTCTTGGACGCATGGGATCGATGCTGGCCCGATCGGCGGCAGAGGTCGGCTGCAGCGAGCGCACGCTGCGCCGCCACGTCAGCCGCGGTCTGCTGCGCGGTCGCCGCATTGTTCGTGGGCAGCTCGAACTCTCCCGCGCGGAGAGCGCCTACCTGCGCGATCACTGGGCGCTGCTCAGCAAGCTGATGACCGCGTTGCGCACCGAGCGCGAAGTGCGCCTCGCGGTGCTCTTCGGCTCGACCGCCACCGGCGAGGACACGTCAATGTCGGACGTGGACCTGTTGATCGTTCACCGCCGCCCCGTGTGGACGACCCAGGCGGGTCTGCGTATCCGTCTGCGTCGCGTGTTGGGCACACCGGTGGACGTTGTCCTGCTGGAGCAGGCCGAAGCCCAGCCCTCGCTGCTCGCCGATGTCCTGCGCGAGGGGCGCGTGCTGATCGACCGCGACGATCTCTGGGGCTCCCTCCTCCAGCGCCGCGATGAGATCCTTGCGGCGGGGGCCCGTGAAGACGAGCTGATCGCCACCCGTGCGCGCGCCGCGGTTGCGGCCGCCAGGGAGCGCTTGGCGCAGGCGTGACCGAGCCGCACGCATCGAAGAGCCGACGGCGGATCAACACCATCCTCCAACAGATCCCGGACGCCCGCGAGCAGCTTCTCGTGGCGATTAAGGAGTTCGGGCCGGGCTTTGGCAAGGACCAGTTCCTCGCCGCTGCGTCTTCGCCGGACGCACACGAGCGCAACAAGGTCGCGGTCGTTGAGCGCCAGTACGAGGTGCTGATCAACTGGCTGCACGAGCTGGCGGCACGCGGGCTCGCCGAGGCGCAGCGCCTTGGCGTGGTGGATAAGTCTCCGGGTCACCCCTGGGAACGGCTGGCTGCGCTCGACGTCATTTCGCACGATTCCGCAGAGTGCCTGCAGGAGGCCAAGGAGATGCGCGACGCCCTTGCTCATGCCTACCCGCCCGCCAACTGGAAGACGGTGCACGAGGGTGTTCTGATGCTCGTGGATGAGCTCGACCGCTACGTTGCCGACTTCGCCCGGTGGACCTACGACGAAGAAATCCTCCCATCGGCTTGAGTGGGGCCCTGGCTTCGGCGAGCCATCGGTGTGAGGTACGGCGGAGTCACTCCGTGTTGTGCAGCAGCGCCCCGAACGTGAGCGCGAGGATCTTCAGGTCGAGCGCGAGCGACCAGTGGGCGATGTAGTAGTTGTCCCACTCCACGCGTTCGGCGAGCGAGGTTTGGCCGCGCAGGCCGTGCACCTGGGCCCAGCCGGTGATCCCCGACTTCACGCGGTGACGGTCGCCGTAGCGGGTCACATCCAGGCGAAACACCTCCACGAACTCCGGACGCTCGGGGCGGGGGCCGATCACGCTCATCTCGCCACGCAGCACGTTGAAGAACTGGGGCAGCTCGTCCAGTGAGGTGCGTCGCAGGAAGCGGCCGATCGGGGTGCGGCGGTCGGTGCCCTCCACGCCGCCGGGAGCGGTGTCCCCGTTGAGCGCGAAGTCGAATGCAGCCTCGTCGGCCTCGCTCGGCTCGTGCTCCACATGCCCCACACGCATCGAGCGGAACTTGTAGAGGTCGAACAGCGTGCCGTCGCGGCCCACGCGGCGCTGGCGGAAGAGGATCGGGCCGGGCGAGGTGAGGCGCACCGCCAGCGCCGTGAGCGCCAGCACCGGGGAGAGCAGCAACAACAGCGTGGCCGCGAACACGCGATCGAAGGCGTGCTTGAGCGCGAACTGCACGCCCTTCGGGTTGACCGTCGTGAATGAGAGCAGCGGCAGGCCGCCGACGGTGTCGTAGCCGACACGGTTGTTGATCGTGTCGAACATGCGTGGCACCACCGACACCTCGACGCCGAGCTCCTGGCAGCGCTGGATCAGGCGGCTGACG
>CAYNGQ010000433.1:0-2238 GCA_964396735.1 uncultured Solirubrobacteraceae bacterium
GTCGTCGTCGACCACCAGCAACCAGTCGTGCTCGTCGACCGGATGGGCGGCGAGCAGGTGGTTGAGGTTCTGAAACTTCCCGAGCTCCCCCGGCGGGCAGAGGTGCACCTCGACGTCGTGGCGCGAGCGCGCCAGCTCACCACGGATTGCGCCGGCCAGCGCGCGCCGTTGCGGGCGCTCGATGCCCAGCACGAGCACACGCCGGCGGGGAGGCGAGCGGCGCGCGGCCCGATCGAGGCGCAGGCGCCGGCCGCCGAGCAGTTCGCGGGCGTCCACCAGGCGGTCGCGCGCCTCGCGCCGCTTCGCGTCGAGACCCCCGACGGTGCCGCTTTCCCCGGAGAGGAAGTCCTCGGTTGCGGGACGTTTCGGTGGATGGCGCCGTCCGCGCAGACCCTCCTCGAAACGCCCGAAGCTGTGGGCGACCATCGTCAGGCCGGAGGGGCAGCGCCGGCGAATGACGTGGCCGAGGCAGCCGGCGAGCGTGCGCAGCTCGCGGCGCAACGTCGGAGCCTCTCCGCGCCAGGCGTCGTAGCGGCGGCTGGCGCGTCCCCGAGCGCGGGAGGCGCGGGCGAGCGAGCGCAGGCGCGCGTCGGCCGGGGAGCGGCGGTGGTCGAGCGCGGCCGCGGCGACGTACAGGATCGGTCTCTCGCGAAAGGGAGGGCTCGTCTCGGTGGCCTCCGCCTGACCGCCCCCTCCATGGCCATTGCGCGAGGAGACCGAAGCCGGGAGACACGCGCCTTTGGCGCGAATCCCCGTTTCGGCCAGCAGTCGTTCCTGCCACTCCTGCTCGTCCCCGTACAGCCCCAGCGTCGCGTCGAAGGGCCCGACTCGCTCCAGCGCTCCACGGCGCACGGTCATGTTGGCCCCCCAGGCGAAACGCACATCGTCGGTGTCGCGCGAGCCGAGGTCGAGCGAAGTGATCGGGGGCCCCTCACGTCCGCAGGAGTGCCGGCTCCACCCGCCACGACCCTCCAGGCGGGGGCGGATGGGACCGGTGAAGACCTGTGTGTCGGGGTGCTCGCGGGCGGCGACCAGCAGCGCCTGCAGCCATCCGGGGCCAACCTCTACGTCGTCGTCGACGAACACCAGCAGCTCGCCCCGGGAGTTGGCGACGCCGGTGTTGCGGGCGGCGTTCAGTCCGAGTGGCCGCGCGTGGGAGAGGTGGGTGGCGCCGAAGCGCTTGGCGAGCGCGCCCACGTCGTGCGAGGGCTGGCCGTCCTCTACCACCAGCAGCTCGGCCCCGGCGGCGGCGGCCTGAGGGGCGATCGAGGCGAGCGCGACCCTCAGGTAGTCGGGGCGCGCATGGGTGGGGATGACGATCGACGCGGTGGGATCAGTGAGGTTCAAGATGCGATTGTTCTGGATGCGAATGGTCGCAGTGAGAGTATTCGCATTGCGACCATGATCCTCTTCCTGCACAACCGCTACCGCGCGCCAGGCGGCGAGGAGCGCGTGGTGGACGACCTGATGTGGCTGGTGCGCGAGCGGATGGGCGAGCCCGCGGAGTTGCTGGCGCGGGGCCCGGCGGCGGGGGACCCCACCTTGGCCGCGGCGCGCGGCTTCGGGGCGGCGGGCCGTGGGCAGGCCGCCGCGGGGCTGTTGCGCGGCGGCCTGCACCCGCGCGAGGTGGGGGATGCGGTGCGCCGCACGGGAGCGCGGGTGGTGCACGCGCACAACATCCACCCGACCTTCGGCTGGCGCGCGCTGGCGGCGGCGCGCGCCGCGGGCGCACGGGTTGTGCTGCATCTGCACCAATACCGCCTGGTGTGCGCCGTCGGGGTGTGCTTCACCGACGGAGAGGAGTGCACCCGCTGCCACGGGCGCAACATGCTGCCTGGGGTCCTGCGCAACTGCCGCGGCAGCCGCGCCGAGGCGCTCGTGTACGGGGCGGGCCTGGCGTTGTGGCAGCGTCGCGTGGTGGAGCAGGCGGACGCGGTGATCGTCCCGAGCGAGTTCGCGCGAGAGCGTTTGCGCGAGCTCGGCGCGCCGCTGTCGTGGGAGCGTGTGCATGTGCTGGCGCCGCCGGTGCGGGCGCTGGCGCAGGGCGGGCCCGCGGCGGAACGTCCAGCGGAGGGGTATGAGAGCGAGGGGCGCCCACCGGAGGCGGGTCACCCTCACCCGGAGCGCCCATCGCATGGGTATGCGCTGGTGGTCGCGCGTCGATCCCCCGAGAAGGGGATCGACGTGGCGATCGAGGCATGCCGCCGAGTGGGCACCCCGCTGGTCGTCGCGGGAGCG
>CAYNGQ010000434.1:0-3112 GCA_964396735.1 uncultured Solirubrobacteraceae bacterium
CAGCCGTCCGCCGAGGTTGTCGATCATGTGCACCAGCGTCGCCTCCCGCGTGCATGGCACCACCGGGCTGCCGTGCTCGAGCGAGCCATGGTGGGAGAGGATGATGTGCAGCACCGCCCACGCCAACTGTTCGGGAAAGCCCTCGATCTCCTCGATCTCGCGGCGGATGCGGTAGTAGCCGAGCGCGATCTCCCCATGGAGACGGCCGAGGTCGGTGAGGTCGATGCTGCGCGTGTCCTCCGTGTAAGCCTCCAGCTTGCCGATGTCGTGCAGCAGCGCACCGGTGACCGCCACATCGCGGTCGATGCCGGGGAAGGTCGCCGAAGTGGCGCTGACCGCCTGCGCCACTCCCAGGCAGTGCTCCAGCAGCCCGTGGGTGTAGGCCTGGTGGTAGTACTTCGCGGCGGGCGCCATCCGGTAGCCGGGCCACATCTGCGAGCCCTCCCCGAGCGCCCGCTCCAGTAGGCGGCGCAGGTGAGGATCCTGGACCGTGAGGATCAGCTCGCGCAGGTCGCGCTCCATCTGTCCCGCCTCGCGCACCGGCCCAGAGAGCAGATCTTCGGGCGAAAAGCTTCCGGGGACGGGGGCATCGAGCGCGCGCAGGTTGATCTGCGGCCCAAAGCGGGGGTGCACCGCGTAGCGTCCACGCACGTGCACCGGCTCCCCGGCACTGGCCACCGCCTCGGCCTGTTCGAGACCCTCCCACACCATCGTCGGTACCGCCCCGGTGCGGTCGCCCAGTAGCAGGCGCAGGTAGTCGCCGCCGTCGCGTCGCGTCCGGCGCTCGAGCTGGCGCACCAAGAGCACCTGGTAGAGCTCCATGCCGTCTGTCAGCTCGTTGATCAGCATGGGATTGAAGGTAGTCATCGCTGCGGACGGTATGGCAGCGCGGACGGTCGTCGCCCCTTGGCAACGACCGCCTATCCACTTCGATCGACCGATCCCAGGCTCGCTAGGAAAGGCTCGATACCAATGGTGCCTTGGCGCCACTGGCTGCCGCCACCCGAGTCGGATCGTCACGCCACCACCGTGCCGTGAACCAATCAAGGCCGTTTACCGTAGTCACTGAGCCATGTGGTATGGCAATGTGCCGAAACGTCTAACCGCGCTTTGCGAGTTCGGCCTTACGGTACCTAGACGTTTCCCTGCGTCTCTCCTACCTTGTGTTGTGTAAGGCACAGTTTTGTAAGTCAGCGTTTATTCGTAGCGCCGGGAGGAACGGAGATGACGATGACAGCAACAGAGAACATGCGGATGGTCAGCTGGAACGTGAACGGGATCCGCGCACGGTGGCCACGCCTGACGGAGCTGCTCACCTGCGAGCGGCCCGATGTGGTGTGCCTGCAGGAGACCCGTTGCTCGGAGTGGCACTTCCCGAGCGAGCGACTGCGGGAGATGGGCTACCAGTCACGTCACAGCCCCGGCTCTCAGCAGGGGGGCGGCGTGGCGATCCTGGTGCGCGAGGATCACCCGATCACCGAGCGGTCGGTGGAGCTCGATCACCAGCGCGACATCGCCGAGGGCCATTGGATCGAGCTCACCACCGAGGGGATCACGATCGTCTCCGTGTACGTGCCCGCGGGCGCCGGGGCCGGCGAGCAGGGCGACGTGGGCAAGCTGGCGTTCCTGGAGGCGGTCGCCCGTCACGCCTGTGACGAGCACTCCCGTCCGCTGCTGATCGCGGGTGACTTCAACGTGGCGCCCACCGACGAGGACGTATACGAGCCGGCATGGTTTGCCGACTCCTACCAGACCGGCGAGGCCGAGCGCGCCGACCTGCGTGCGATCCTCGACGAGGGAGAACTCGTGGACGTCTACCGTACGCTGCACCCCGACGAGCGCGGGTACACCTGCTGGGATCAGCGCGAGGGCCACTATGGGCGCGACTATGGGTTGCGCATCGACCTGATCCTCGCCAGCGAGGGACTCGCCCCATACGTCGGCGACTGCGAGGTCAACCACACATATCGTCGAGGCTTTCGCCCCTCCAACCACGCCCCGGTGGAGGTGGAGCTTCAGGACGTGCGTGCTTGCGCCCTCTGCCTTGGGGGACAGGAGCAACTGGTCGGGTTGCAGGAGCAACTCGCAGCGGGGCTGCAGGGGGAACTGATCGCAGCCTGAGGGGGGGTCACGGGCCGCGGTCGCGCTTCCCGGCACACCAAGCGACCGCGGCCCATGCGACAACAACGGTACCAGTCGCTACCCCACTCCTTCAACCCTCCAGCTGCCGCCTTCCTTGACGAGCTTCAGCCTGTTGCTGCTGAGCTTGCCCGCCCAGGTGCTGCGCACGCGCGCCGTGGCGGTGGCGCCGCTCACCACGATTTTTTCGACGGTCAGTTCGTAGGCGTCGATCGACCCGAGTTGGCGTTTGAGCGCACGTTTGCAGGTGTCGCCCCCGGCGCTCAGCCGCGCGCGGGCGGCGCGCGAGAAGTCCTGTTCGCAGATCTTCTGCTCGTTCAACGCGGAGACGTCCGATTGCAGGTCGGAGATGCGCTGCGCCACCGCGTGGGCTTCGCCCTTGAAGCTGCTCGTGCTCACCGTGCTTCCGCAGGCGCCAACGCCGAGCGCGAGCAGGACGGCGAGCAGTGGTGCGCTGGTGCGCCTGAGCACAGTCTCGCCATTGTGCCCGAACAGCATTGTGGGAACCCACGCCATCGACCTAAGGCTCCAGGCGGTTGGGGCCTCGGTAGAGGAAGGTGACCTCGCGGACGTTCTCCTGGCCGAGCATCTGCATCAGCAGGCGCGTGAGACCAAAGCCGAAGCCGCCGTGGGGCGGGGCGCCGTAGCGGAAGAAGTCGAGGTAGTACTGGATCGGCTCGGTCTCCACGCGCTTCTCGCGCGCCTGTTCGAGCAGCACGGGGAGGCGGTGCTCGCGCTGGGCGCCCGTGGTGATCTCGATCCCGCGCCACAGCAGGTCGAAGCTGCGGGTGAGCCCGGGCTCCTCGGGGTGGCGCATGTGGTAGAAGGGCCGCACCGCGGTGGGGTAGTCGGTGATGAACGCGAACTCGTGGCCCCGCTCCTTGGCGACGATCGCCGAGAGCGCGCGCTCGCTGGGCGGGTCGAGGTCGTCGTCGGGGCCGGGGACGTGCTCGTGGCCGTGCGCGCGCAGCAG
>CAYNGQ010000435.1:0-4291 GCA_964396735.1 uncultured Solirubrobacteraceae bacterium
CCGCTCACCAGCACCAGCGCGAACGCCACGTAGGCGGCGATGATCAGCGCGCCGGGGAGGCGGCGCAGGCCGCGGTCGAGGTAGGCGATCGCCAGCGCGGCGGCGGTCAGTCCGAGGTAGCTGACCGCGACGAACGTCGTCGGCCCGGACGGGGCGCCGAGGCCGACGATCGCCCCCGGGATCAGCAGCCCCGCGACGACGTTGAGCGCGTTGCTGTTGAGCGCGGTGCTGAGCGTCGCCGCGCCGCGGCCGCGGGAGGCGAGGTAGACGGCGGCGACCGCGTTGGGCAGGCTGGTGACGGCGGCGAGGATCAGGCCGCCGACCACGATCCCGGGGATCGCGTGGCGGGCGCCGAGCTCCGAGCCGGTGCGCTCCATCGCGATCGAGGCGCCGACCACGACGAGCACCGCCAGCGCCGCCAGCACACCGTCGCGCGCGCCGCCGCGATCGGGGTGGATCGCCACTTCGAGCTCCTGCTCCTCCTCCCTGACCGCCTCCGCCAGCCAGGCCGCCCATGCGTCGGGGAGCGCCAGACGCGCGAGCCGCTCGCGGCCCATGCCAAGGATCGCCAGATAGGGCACCAACAGCGCCAGCGCGGCGAGCAGCCCCACCGCCGGCGGCAGCGTCCCGACCACCACCAGCACACAGATCCCGGCGATCCACAGGCTCACCGCGCCGCCGAGCTCGATCACGCGCCGGTGCAGGGAGATCCGTCCGGCGACGACCGCCGCCAGGCCGAGCAGCGCCGCCAGATTGAAGACGTTGGAGCCGATCACGACGCCCGCGCCGATGTGCGTGTCGTGCCGGGTGAGCGCTGTCACCGCGGCGGTGATCTCGGGCGCGTCGGCGGCCAGCGCGGCGAGCATTCCGAGCAGCGCCTCGGAAAGGCCCAGCCGCGCCCCCACGCGCTCGAGTCGCACGACCAGCGCCCAGGACGCCCCGAGGCTCACCACAACGCCTACTAGGAAGATGGCGCCCAACAGCGTGTCGGACAAGCTCCGCAGGCTATCCGAGGCCGCGATCCCCCGCTGCGTGCAGCACAATGCCAGCGGTGGCCTCCGACCGCGGACATCTGAAGGTCTTCATCGGCATGGCCGCCGGTGTGGGCAAGACGTTCCGCATGCTGCAGGAGGGCCAGGCCGAGGCCGAGGCGGGCCGCGACGTGGTGGTCGGCTATCTGGAGCCGCACGGGAGGATGGAGACGGTCGCCCAGGCGGAGGGCCTGGAGATGGTGCCGCGCCGCAGGGTGCGCTACCGCGATACCGAGATCGAGGAGATGGACCTGCCGGGGGTGCTTACGCGTGCGCCGGAGCTGTGTTTGATCGACGAGCTGGCGCACACCAACGCCCCCGGGGTGGAGCACGAGAAGCGCTACGAAGACGTGCGCACCGTGCTGGAAGCCGGCATCGACGTGTTCTCGACCGTCAACGTGCAGCACCTGGAGAGCCTCAACGACCAGGTGACGCAGCTGACGGGGGTGCGCGTGCGCGAGACGATCCCCGACGCGGTGCTGTCGGCCGCCGACGAGACGGTGCTGGTGGACATCACCCCGGAGGCGCTGATCGGCAGGCTGCGCGCCGGCAAGGTGTACGCCCCCGAGCGGGTGCAGGCGGCGCTCAGCAACTTCTTCAAGATCGAGAACCTCGCGGCGCTGCGCGAGACGGCGCTGCGCCAGGTGGCGGAGGGGGTCGAGCTCGAGCGCCGCGGCCGCGAGGCGCCGGTGCTGCATCGGCGCGAGGACAGCCTCGTTGCCAGGACGACCCCGCAGGTGATCTCCGAGCGGCTGCTGGCGCTGGTGACGCCGACTCCGCGCTCGCAGCGGGTGGTGCGCCGCGCGTGGCGCTCGGCGCAGCGGCTGGGGGCGGAGCTCGACCTGCTGGTGGTGCGCCCGCCCGGGGCGACCCCCAGCCGGGAGGAGCGCGAGCAGCTGGAGGCGCTGCGGCGCCTCGCTTCGGTGCTGGGCGCACACCTCCTGATCGAGGAGGCCGACGAGGTCGCGGAGACCGCGATCCGGGTGGCGCGGGGTCGAGGCACCACCTACCTGCTGATGGGGACCCCCAAGCCCCGCAACGCGTGGCGGCGCCTCAGCCAGCCGGCGCTGCCGTTCCAGCTGCTGAAAGGCCTGCCGGGGGTGGACCTGCGGATCGTCGCCGACCGCACGCTGCTGCCGACGGACGAGGTCGCCAAGGAAGAGGGGGCGGCGCTGTGAGCTACCAGGCCGCAACGGCAGGCGCACGGGCGCACGGAGCTGGGGGGACGCGGCGATGACCGCGCTCGCGGTGGTGCTGATCGTGGTGGCGCTGGCGGCCGGCTTCGGCGCCGCGGTGGGGATCGAGCGGTGGCGGCGCGGGCGCGCGCTGCGGGGCGGCGAGCGGGTGCGCCGGATCGCGTTCCCGTTCACCGGCGAGGGGCTCTCCGAACCGGCGCTGGCGGCCGCGCTGCGGCTGGCGCGTGCCGAGGGCGCGACGCTGATGCCGGTGTACCTCGCGCTGGTGCCGCTGCGCCTGTCGGTGGACGTGCCGCTGCGCAGCGAGTGCGACGTGGCGCTCCCGATGCTGGAGGCGATCGAGCGGCGCGCGGCCCGCGCGGAGGTGCCGGTCGATGCGCGCATCGAGCGCGGGCGCACGGTGCGCCACGCGCTGCGCGAGCTGGCGGCGCACGAGCGCTTCGATCGGATCGTCGTGGCGGCCGGCGCGGACAGCTCGGGGGAGGGCTTCACGCCCGAGGCGGTCGCATGGCTGCTGACCAACGTCCCTGGCGAGGTGATCGTGCTGCGCCCCGCGAGCGCGGCGCCGCAGACTTTGTTGCAGCCGGAGGAGGGGGCGCAGGCCGCGTTGCAACCTGGGGAAGCGGCGTCACCGCAACCCCAGGACGCCTAGCCTGTTGCGATGAACGTGCTCGGATACCTCCCTCGTAAGCCCACGGCCGCGCTGCTCTGCGCGGCGCTGATCGGCGCGCTGACGCTTACGGCGACCTTGGCCGCGGCGGCCGGCAGCTCCCCCACCCGCTCCGCGATCGCGCGCCGGGCCTCGAAGAAAACACGCCCGCGCGGGCCGTCCTACATCACCGGCCTCAGCGACTCGCACGACGAGATGTTCGGCAACTCGCAGTGGCAGCAGCTGCACACGCAGATCGCGCGCCTCACGGTGCCATACGACGTGGCCGTGCGGCCGTACGACCTGGAGCAGGCGGAAGCGTGGATCCACGACGCGGAAGCGCGCCACCAGAAAATCCTCCTTGCCTTCTACCACTCCGAGTACACGCCGAAGAAAATGCCAAGCGTCGCGACCTACAAGCGCGACGTGGCGAAGTTCATCAAGAAATTCCCGCACATCCGGGAATACCAGGCGTGGGACGAGGCCAATCGCGGATATGTCCCCGGCTACTTCCAGAGCCCCACCGCCGTGCAGGACGCGCAGTACTACCAGGCGCTCAAGCGCGACTGCATCCCCTGCACGGTGGTTGGCTTGGACATCCTCGATGGGGAAGACATCTACCCGACGATCGACTACATCGCCGAATTCAAGCGCGAGATCGGCCGCCTACGAACGGTGATGCCGACGACGTGGGGCCTGCACGACTACTCGGACGTCAACCGCTTCCAAAGCTGGCGCACGCGCGACCTCGTGGCCGACCTCGGCGGCGAAGTGTGGCTGACCGAGACCGGCGGGATCGTGAAGTTCGGCAACGATTTCCCGAACAGGAACGGCTCGGGTCTCAGACGCGCGGCGAAAGTGCTGCAGTTCACGTTCGGCGTGGCGGCCTCCAACCCGCGGATCAAGCGCCTCTACATCTACGACTGGACGGGCGGCACGGCCTCGACGCGCTTCGACGCGGGCCTGATGAACGCCCACTACAAGCCCCGCCCGGGCTATGTCGTGGTCTGCAAGCAACTACACGCCGCGCACTGCAACGTCAAGACGGTCAACAACTGATTCGGTCGAGGTGTCCGCGGGCTCCCTCGGCGCGTTGCGCCAAGCCCGCGCCCCGGCCAGCGCGACCAGCGCGAAGCCGCAGGCGAGCGGGACGAGCGCGCGCAGCGGGTAGGGGCCGAAGTAGGCGCCCTTGGTGAGCGCCTTCGGGTCGCCGGAGTGGAGGATGTCGAGCAGGCCCTGGTGGTCGATGCCGAGCAGCGTGGGGGCGAGCGCCGCGTACAGCGCCCAGGCGCCGAGCGCGAGCAGGCCGGCGCGCAGCGAGCGGTTGGTCAGGCGCATGCGGGGGGTGACGTACGCGGCCAGCCCGATCGCGCCGAGGGCGGGGAGCAGGAAGACCCAGATCTCCCCCCAGCCGC
>CAYNGQ010000436.1:0-5083 GCA_964396735.1 uncultured Solirubrobacteraceae bacterium
CCACTTCAGGCGCGGGCGCGCTGAGGTAGCCGTAGGAGTCCAGGGCGCGCACGGTGAAGGTGTAGTGGCGCTCGGAGGCGAGCGTGACCGTGGTCACCTGACCACCGACCACGCCCTCGGGGACGCCGTCCTCGAACAGGAGGTACCCCACCAGCCGGCCGCCGTTGGCGACACCCGCCTGCCACGAGAGCGTGGCGGAGGTGTCCGTGACGTGCTCGGCGGAGATCAGCGCGGGGCCCTCGGGGGGAGTGTGAGTGGTGGTGAGGGCGAGTTCGGGCGTGCGCGCGCTCACGCGGTGGTCGGCGTCGACGGCGGCGACCGCGAGGTGGTAGACGCGCAGCGAGGAGAGGTGGGTGAGGCGCATCGAGTCCTGCGGCGTCTGTCCCACCAGCGCACCGTCGCGGTAGACGCGATAGCCGATGATCCGCGCCGAGCCGGGGGTGGCCGGTGTCCACCAGAGCGTGGCACCCGCTTCGCTGACTTCGGAGACGCTCAGCTGGCCGGGCACGCCGGGGCCGCTGTCGCCGGCGACGGCCGCCGCGCGTTTCCCGCCCCGGCTGACCCGTATGCCGATCCGCAGCGCCCTGCTGGGCCTGCCAAGGCGCCCGCGCGTGTCGACGCCGGCGACCGTGATGCGATGCGCGCGGTAGAGGTTGAACTTGACGACGTACACGCGCCCCGGCGTCTGCCCGGCGACGACGCCGTCGCACCTGATGCGGTAGCCCTCGACCGGCGCCGATCCGCGGCGGGCGGGATGCCAAGTGATGCGCACGCCGGTGTTGGTGTCCGCGAGCACCCGCACCCCGCGCACCTGACCCGGCGGGCGCACGGCGTGGCGATGCCCGTGGTGGCCCGACCGGCGCGCGGTTGCGGGATGCCCGTGGTGGGCGGGCGCGGCCAGCGAGAGCGCGGCAACCGCGGCGACCAGCACACCGCTCACCGCGCGCCGCCTTCCGGTTCGCCTGTGATCAGGACGATCGGCGCGAGGCCCTTTTCTTCGCGCGTCTGATGTTCGGCGAGCGGCGAGACGCCCACCTGCGGGGTGAGGATGCGGGCAACCGGCACAAAGATGTCACGCTCCAAGCGCGAGGCGCCGGGCGGGTAGCGCGGGGGTTCATAGGGCGCCCGATGCACGGGACGATGTGCTGAGGAGACCATCCGCTCCAGCCGCACCACCAGCGTCGCCGGCGCACGCACGAGCGAGGGGGCGAGCAGCACGATCGGCAGCAGCGAGAGCGGCAGCAGCAGCATCGCAAGCCCCCGCCTGACTGAAAAAGCCATCGGCCTACCCCCCCTCGCCCCCGGCGCCGAGGCCGGCGGTCGCCGGTCGCGTCCCCCACGCGGCCGTGCGGCAGGTGGCGATCGCGTAGTAGGTCTGCCACAGCATGATCCCGAGGTAGAAGAAGACGAACAGGATCCCGTACAGCCACAGCACGTTGTAGCGGTCTTGGAAGAGCAGGAAGTAGAAGGAGTAGACGAGCGCCAGCGCGTAGATCCCGGCGAGGTAGGTGAGCGGCAGCACGCCGTGGTGGGTGACGAGCGGCGCCCACACCAGCGAGTGCAGCGCGGCGATCGGCGCGAGCAGCGGCAGCAGGATGCTCATGTACGCGAACAGCGCGGCGACCGGGTGCTTGCGCCAGATGAATTTGGCGACCAGCAGCGACTCGCGCGTCCACGAGCGCTTCCAGCGGGTCTGCTGGATCAGGAAGGCGCGGAAGGTGACGGGCACGATCGTGTGCGAGACGGCGCGCCGTTCGTAGAGGATGCGCCAGTCGCGCAGCACGCAGTTGGTGAGCGAGCGGTCGTCGCCGAAGGTGGACTCCACGCCGAGGAAGGTCTGGTTCTCCCACCACTCCAGGCGCGGCAGGATCGCCTCGCGCCGGTAGGCGGAGAAGCAGCCCGAGCAGCAGGTGACGGCGCCGAACACCGATTCGGCGGCCTTCACGACGCGGAAGGCGACGAAGTAGCGCACCGCCTGCATGCGCGTGATCCAGGAGTCGCGCACGTTGAGCACGTCGGCGTGCCCGCACACCGCCCCGACGCGCCGGTCGGCGAGCGGCTGCACCAGCCGTTTGAGCGCCTGCGGCTCGACCGTTGAGTCGGAGTCGACGAACACGATCACCTCCGCCGAGGTGGCGCGGATGCCGGCCGCCATCGCCGCGCGCTTGCCGCGGTTGTCCGGGAAGTTGATCACGCTCACGCGTCCCTGCGACTCGACCGAGACACGCCGCATCTCGGCGAGCGTGTCGTCGGTCGAGCCGTCGTTGACGGCCACCAGCTCCAGCTTCTCGGGCGGATAGTCGAGCTCCAGCAGCGAGCGCAGCGAGTGGGCGATCGCCTCCTCCTCGTTGAAGCCCGGCATCACGATCGCGATCCGCGGCTCCACGCCGGCGTCCGGACGGGTGCGGTAGAAGAGGCTGAACACGAAGCGCGAGACGATGTAGCAGGCGACCGTGAGCGAGTAGACGCCGAAGAACACGTTGGTGAACAGCAGCCCCGCGAAGGCCGCCTTGTAGGCCATCACGGCGGCCAGCAGCAGCATCAGGTAGAGGCCGGCCAGCCCCTTCAGGATGCGGTGCGTGGTGATGTTGCGGGGGGACACGGCTCAGCTACCCCCGTCGGTGCTTCGACGCGGGCGTCCCTGAGCAGATGCGAGCGACGAGGTAGGGGGGTTGTGTTTGCATTTTTTCAGGCCCCAACCATTCATTTTGTGAAGTGGTGAAGGTTCGCATCAGGGCGTGAAGCGCAGCAGGCCGGCGTCGCGACGGCGGTAGGTGCAGTCGAGCACCGCGGGAGCGCGCTCCAACCACTCGTAGTCGTGGTCGGGGTGCAGCGTGGTGAGGATCGCCAGGTCGTAGCTCTCGGGGTCCGGCGAATCGACCCCGATCAGGCGTCCACCGCTCACCTCCTGCGCCGGCACGAGCGGGTCGTGGTAGTCAACGTGCGCGCCCTCGGCGCGCAGGCGGGCGAGGATCTCCAGGGCCGGCGACTCGCGCGTGTCGGCGACGCCGGGCTTGTAGGAGATGCCGACGACCAGCACGCGCGCCGCGGGCAGCGGGCGGCCCAGCCCCACCAGCACTTCGTGCGCGCGCCACGCCACGTGCCGGGGGCGTCCGGCGAGCTTGTGCAGCGCCTCCTCGGCCATCTTCGCGGGGCGCCCGCGCTCGCGCAGGTCGTGCAGCAGGTAGTGGGGATCGACCGCGATGCAGTGCCCCCCCACCCCGGCGGAGGGGTAGTGCGCCAGAAAGCCGTAGGGCTTGGTGGCGGCGCCCTCGATCACCTCGATCGGGTCGAGCCCGTGCGTCTCGCATGCTTCGGCGAGCTCGAAGGCGAGCGCGATGTTGACGGCGCGGAAGGTGTTCTCGTGCAGCTTCACCAGCTCGGCCGCCTCGGGCGAGGAGACGCGGTGCAGGCGCTTGCAGGTGTGGCGCAGCACGCTTGCCGCGCGCGTCGCGCACTCCTCCGTGACGCCGCCCAGCACGCGGGGGGTCTTCAGCTGCTCGTGGTCGCTCACGCCGGGGTCGATCCGCTCGGGGGCGAACGCCACGAACACGTCCTCGCCGACGCGCAGCCCGCGCTCGGCGAGCGGGTCGGCGAGCAGCTGGCGGGTGGTGCCCACGTACGTGGTCGAGGTCAGCACCAGCGTCTGCCCGGGACGGGCGTGGCGCACGACCGAGGCGCACGCCTGGCGCAGGATCCGCGGGTCGGGCCGCAGCTGCTCGTCGACGGGCGTGGGCACGCAGATCAGCACCAGGTCGGCGGCGTCGAGCGCCTTGATCCGGTTGGTGAGCACAAACCCGTCGCTCGCCAGGTGCCGGGCCAGGTCGCGCTGTTCGGACTCCAGCAGCTCGGCCTCCCCGCCCCGGATCGCGCTCAAACGGGGGCCGCTGACGTCGATCCCGACGATCCGGCAGCCGGCGCCCCGCAGCGCGATCGCGGTCGGCAACCCGACGTAGCCGAGCCCGACGACGGCGACGACGGTGTGGCCGGCGCGCTTGGAGCGGTTTGGAGTGGCGCGCCGGCGGGTAGCCTGGGAGGAGGCGTGCACGGTGACTGGCTCTGGAATGGAGGCGGTGGGCTGTGGCATGGAGGTCCTCTCCTGGCTAGAGGGGGCTAGAACGCGGCCTGGCAGTGGCCGTGCAGAATGGCCGCTCGCAGGCCGAGTTTCACGGCGCTTGGACGAGTGGTTGACAGGCGTCCCAAAGCGTGAGACCAACTTGTCGTTCTAAACAGACGACAGGCGCGTCCCAAGCGGGCAGTTGGCGTCGGGTGGGCCGTGCAGGCGTGTGAATAGTTGTGAACCGTTGTGAACTGCCCGTTCGCCCGCGAGCGCCGCCTGCCTCCCTCAACTTTTATGCTCTTTTCCGACCCATACCAAACAAGAACAAGACTTAGTCTCATTTGGTATAGGGCCAAAAAGAACCGTTGATCACCGACCCACCGGTCCGCGCCCACATGAGGGCGGCAACGGGCCGGTAGCATCGGTGTATGCGCGATTTCCTGCAGGCGATCCACAGCCGCGTCGTCATCTACGACGGCGGCATGGGCGCAACCCTGGAGCAGTTCGACCTCACCTCCGAGGATTACGGCGGGCTGCAGGGCAAGTGCCACGAGGCGCTGGTGCTCAACCGCCCCGACGTGATCGAGGGCGTCCACGCATCGATGCTCGAAGCCGGCGCGGAGGTGGTCGAGACCGACACCTTCCAGGCCTCGCGGATCAAGCTCGGCGAGTGGGGCCTGGCCGACTACACGGTCGAGATCAACACCAAGGCGGCGGAAATCGCGCGCCGCGCCGCCGGCGAGCACCGCTTCGTGGCTGGGTCGATCGGGCCGACCGGGTACCTGCCGGCATCGGACGATCCCTCGCTCGGGCAGATCCGCTTCGGCGAGCTGGTGGAGGTGTTTGCCGAGCAGGCCGCCGGGCTGATCGACGGCGGCGCGGACCTGATCATCATCGAGACCGCCCAGGACATACTCGAGGTCAAGGCCGCCGTGTTCGGCGCGCGCGCGGCGTTCAAGAGCACCGGGCGGACGCTGCCGATCCACACCTCGGTGTCGCTGCTGCCCAACGGCGGCAAGATGC
>CAYNGQ010000437.1:0-1816 GCA_964396735.1 uncultured Solirubrobacteraceae bacterium
CAAGCGCCGCGGCAGCACTCCTCGCAATTTGCGTTGCGGGATCCCGATACCGGGCTTACCCTCGGTCGCAATGATCGAATCAGCCCATGCGCCCGTAGCTCAACTGGCTAACGGCCACGACAACAGTGGCGCCGAATCTCCAGGTGTAGTCACTCAACCGGCGACGAGCCGCGGGCCACGTGCCCGCGAAGCTCGCCGGCCGGCGGCTATCTGCCGCGTCGCGGTCGCTTGGTATGAGAAAGCCCTCGCGAGTCGCCGGTCTAAGAGCAGCGGCCTTCTAAGCCGCCGATGTGGGTTCGAGCCCCGCCGGGCGTACCTCCTGACTCAGCCCACACGCCGTCCCGGATGGGATCCTCGAGCAGCGCGCGAGCCCCGCCGGGCGTACCTCCTCCGCCACGGCCCGTGAAGTGATCGATCGGCTCTTACAGGCGCTGATCGCGCTTGCGCCGCAGGCCAACTTCTCGGTCATCCCCCTCCACAACCCGCGCAAGGGGGCCGATGCGCAGATCTTCAGTGGCCGCGCTCGCAACCTCGAGTCTCGCGGGACGGATCCCGTCCAGCTGGCCGCGGCGCGCGAGGCGCTCGCCGCGCTCCCCGAGGTGGCGGCCGTGAGCGCGCGCGCGGACTCGCTGACCGTGCGCTTCGCCGACACGTCGATCGCGCGACTCGGGGAGCGGTTGGAGGCCGGCGATGATGGCGTGCTGGACACGCGCGATCTGCTCGGGGGGACCGAGGCGGTGGTCAACTTCTGCGACGCCAACCCCACCAAGGCGCTGCACATCGGCCACCTGCGCAACATCGCGCTCGGCCAGGCGCTGGCGGGCACGCTGGCGGCGGCGGGGGCGCGCGTGACGCGCCAGAGCCAGGTCAGCGACTACTGCCGCAGCATGGGCGAAGCGCTGGCGGGCTACATGGAGTTGCCAGAGCACATCACCCCACGCAGCCTCGGGGTCAAGAGCGACCACTTCGTCGGCGAATGCTTCGGGCGCTACGCCGCGCGCCTGGTCGAGCGGCCGGACGCCGAGGGCACCGATGACCCGGCGCTGAGCGCCGAGGCGGCTGTCCGCAACGACCTCGCCGACCGGTTGCTCGAACGGATGGGCGCGGGCGATCCGGAGATCGTCGAGCGCTGGCGGCAGCTGCGCGGGTGGGCGCTGGTCGGCCAGGAGGAGACGCTGGCCGCGCTCGGCGTGAGCATCGACCGGCTGGTGTACGAGTCGGACTCGCGCCCGCTCACCCAGTGGATTCTCACCCGCGGCGTGGTCGGCGCCGTGCTGACGCGGACGGAGAGCGGAGCGGTGGTGTACGAGACGCGGGAGGAGGAGTACCCGCGGCTGTTGCTGGCCCGCGCCGACGGCTTTCCCACCCAGCACCTGCGCACGATCGCGTTGTGGCGCTCGCTGCACGAGACGCTCGGCGAGACCCGCACGATCGAGCTGGTCGGCGAAGAGTGGCAGGCGTATGTGCGCTACCACGAGCGACTCATGCACGGAGAGGGACGGCAGCTTCCCCGCCGGGAACGCCATCCAAACGACAACGTGATCTATGGAATGGTCACCGTCGAAGGCGACGCGGTGAAGTCGAGCAACGGCAGGCCGCCGCTGATCGACGGGATGCTCGAGCGGCTGACGGCCTCGCATGAGCTGAAGGAGCTCGCCGCGCGGAGCGAGGGACGCTTCGGAAGGCGCCGCCTCGCGGCGCTGGTGACCCTCGGGTTCTACCTCGGCCGCCCGACGCGCAAGCCGGTCGATCTCACCCTCGCGGAGATGCTCGACCTCGCCGGCGGAGTGGGGTGGGAGCTCGCGCGCGCCGCGGT
>CAYNGQ010000438.1:0-4275 GCA_964396735.1 uncultured Solirubrobacteraceae bacterium
CTGCCCAAGCTGCCGTTCCTGGCGATCGCCGGGATCTTCGCCGCGATCGGCTGGTCGGTGCGCCACGGGCTCCCAGGCGATGAGGCCGAGGGCGGCGCACTGGCGCTCGCCAACGCCACGCCGGCCGGGGCGGCCGGTCAGATCGGGGACGGGCAGGGCTCGGAGGAGGCGATGGAACGGCTGTCGGTCGACGCTCTCGAGCTCGCAGTCGGCTTCGGCCTTGTCCCGCTCGTGGACGGCAGCTCCGGCGGCAACCTGCTGCGGCGCGTCTCCGCGATTCGCCGCCAGATCGCGGGCGAGCTCGGGATCGTGGTCCCCGCGGTGCGCATCCACGACGAGGTCGGGATGGAGTCCCACGAGTACGTCTTCAAGGTGCGCGGGTCGGAGGTCGCCCGCGCGCGGATCATGCCGGGGCACCTGCTCGCGATGGATCCCGGCGACGCCGCCGGTGGCCTGCAGGGGATCCCCACCACCGAGCCCACCTACGGCCTGCCCGCGGTGTGGGTGCACTCCTCCGACCGCGCCGAGGCCGAAGCGCTCGGCTACACCGTCGTGGACGCCGAGTCGATGATCGTCACCCACCTGACCGAGACGATCCGCACGCACGCCTCCGAGCTGCTCACCCGCCAGGACGTCAAGACGCTGCTCGACCGGCTCAAGGAGACCAACGCCGCCGTCGTCGAGGAGATCGTGCCCGAGGCGCTCTCGCTCGGGGAGATCCAGCGCGTGCTGCGCTCGCTGCTCGCCGAAGGCGTGCCCGTGCGCGATCTCGGCACGATCATGGAGGCGATCGGCGACAAGGCGCGAATAACACGTGACACCGGCCTGCTCACCGAGTACGCCCGCCAGGCCCTGGGTCGGGCGATCACAGCCCCCCACCTGGACGAGCGGCTCTGTCTGCAGGCGATCACCCTTGACCCTGCGATCGAGCAGGAGGTCGCCACCTCCATCACCCAAACCACAGACGGCGAGTACCTGGCGATCGACCCGCCCCGTGCGCAGGCGATCGTCGGCGCGCTGCGCGCCCAGGTCGACCACGCCACCGCGCGCGGCACACGCAACCCTGTCCTGCTCTGCTCCGCGCGCGTGCGCCGCCACCTGCGCCGGCTGATCGCCCAGGCCCAGCCTCATCTACCCGTCTGCTCTTACAACGAGATCGCACCCGGCGTCAACGTCGAGACGATTGGAGTAATCCACGCATGAGCACCGCCGCCTACGACACCGCCCCCCATCGCGCCGCTCCCCGCCGGGCCGCTCCGCCCCAGACCGCTCCGCGCCAGGCCGCCGCGCACGACGACTCCTGGTTGGACTCGTGGGAGGCCGGTGACTCCGGCTACCCCGACCCGCAGGGCAGCGTCCCCGGGTACTTCGCGCCCCGCATCTACCGCGGGCGCTCGGTCGAGGAGCTGATCCCCACGATCGTCGCCGAGCTCGGCGAGGACGCGGTCGTGATCCGCCACCACCGTGGGCTCACCGGCGGCTTCGCGGGCTTCTTTCAGAAGGCATTCGTGGAAATCGAGGCCCGCCGCGGGGATCCGGGCGGGTCGCTGCTCGACCGCTACGACGAGGACGACGGGGCTCCGGCGCTGCCTGGCGACGGCGCTGCCCTACTGCCTGACGACGGCGCTGCCATGCTGCCGGACGACGCCGCTCCCGCGCTGCCTCGGGAGGCATCCCGCGAGCTGCCCGGTGAATTCGACTACGCCCGGGCGCCGGTTGCGCCCCAACCCATCAACCGGGACGGAGCGACGGAGGTGTGGGCCACCAATCCGTTCGCCGCCGCGCTCGCCGAGGCCGAGGCCGCAGTGCGCGCAGCCGAGCCCGCCGTTCCGCCCGACCTCGACGCCGCGCTGGCCGAAGCGCTGGCCGAAGCAGAAGATGCGGAAGGGCCCGAAGAGATCGTCGCCGGTCCGTCTCCGGATCTTTATGCGGAGCCTCCGGAATTGCCTGCCGAGACGGCGCTCCCCGCAGAGCCCACCACCTTCGCTCCCACGCCCATCCACCCGGGGGCCGCCGACACGCCGATCGAACCCGCAGACAAGGCATCACCCGCGCAGGGGGGCGCACGCGACGAGATCGAACGCACGCTGCGCGCGGTGGGGATCGGGGAGGAGCTTGTGCAGGAGCTGATCGAGGCGGCGAGCACCCATGTGCTGCCGCTGATGCGCCCCTCCACGAGCCTTGCCGGGGCGGTGCATACCGCACTGAGCCAGATGATCCCGGCCTCGAGACCGCTGCCCGCCGGGGGCGCGGCGATCGCCGTGGTAGGCGCGGGCGGCAGCGGCAAGAGCGCCTGCTGCGCCGCCATCGTCGAGGCCTACCGCGAGCACAGCACGCTGCCCGCCACCTGCGTCACGGTCGCTCCGGACACAGCACTCGACGAACCGGCGCTGCGCGCAGCGCGCGCAGGGGGCCTACTGCTGCTCGACACGCCCACCGTCTCCGGCGCAGACCCCAGCTCAATCGACGCGCTGGCGGAGCTGCTGGGGCGGTTGCGTCCCGATCGCGTGGTGCTCGCGCTCCCCGCCACGCTCGGTGCCACGCCCGCGGCCCAGCTGCTGGGGGCGCTGGGTCCGCTGCAAGCGGACGCGCTGGCGATTACCCACGCCGACGAGACCGACCAGCTTGGAGTGGCGGTACAGACGGCGTGCACGTTCGGGCTGGCCCCCGTTCACATGCTGGCGCGGGCTGAGTCGCGGGCTGAGCACGTTCACGGTGACGCGCATGTCCACGGCGACGCCGGAGTTGGGGCCGACGCCCAGCGGGCTCCGCGGGCGTGGGCCCTCACCTGGATCGACCCGTTCCTACTAGCTGACAGGCTACTCCCGCCGCGATGAAACTCGGACGCTCAGCCAAGGCGTCGCGGGATCGCGGTGAGATCGAGCTCCCCGAGCGCTCCGATCCCGTCACGATCGTGCGCCCGAGTGGCGAGCGCGTGCAGGCGCGGGTCGCCGAGCGCGACGGCAGTGGGCTGCTGGTGGCGCTGATGTTCCGCGCCGAACAACCCTTCAGCCCCGGATCGCTCGACCAGCTGGTGCTCGAGTTCACCAACCACCGCGGGCGCATCCGGTTGCAGGGCACGGTCACGCTCGAGGACCGTGAGCTGCTGCGCTTCCGCGAGCTGCACTCGGTCGAGCTGATCCAGCAGCGCGAGTACGTGCGCATCCAATCCACCCGCCCAGTGCTGGTCGTCACCGGGGGCCAGGGGGGCACGGTGCAGACCTACTCCGTGGACATCAGCGGCGGCGGCATGCTGCTGGCGGGACCGAGCACGCTGAAGGTCGGCGAGCAGGTCGAGTTCAGGTTGACGACCGCCAAGGGCAGCCCTCCGATCGCGGGTGTGGGCACGGTCGTGCGCGCCGACCTCCAGGGCCGGCGCGCGATCTGCTTCGACGAGATCGGCGAGGGCGAGCACCGGCGATTGGTGCGCTTCATCTTCGACTGCCAGCGCGCCGAACGGCGCCGCGGCCTGGAGAGCGGTGGTGGTCGTGGCCGGTAAAGACATACACATGCCCCCCAGCCGGGGCGGGCGGGATCGTATCCCTCAGGACAAGGGTGGTGGTCGTGGCCGGTAAGAGCGACAAGGCTGCCAAGGCAGGGAAGGCCAAGAAGGGCAAGAAGGGCGCGGACGCAGATGGCGCCGGCGGCGGACGGGGCTCAGGGCTGATCCTCGCCGAGCACCCCCGCGCGGCGCGCAGCGTCGCGCGGGCGAAGGCGTGGGGCGGTCTCGCCGGCTTCCTGCTCGGCGGATACCTTTCCCTGCCCACGCAAACGCTGGCGGGGGCCGGCCTGCGCGCGCTGGCGGCGGGCGTAGTGTGCTATGTGGCGGTTTGGGCCGCCGCCGTGTTCTTGTGGCGGCGCATGCTGGTTGCCGAGCTGCACCAGGCCAAGCACGATCTGCTCGCCGAAGAGCTCGCCAAGTTAGAGCGCACCCGCGCACCCGTGGCCGGTGGGCGTGTGGGCGGGCGCAGCTCCTAGCAGTGACAACCCCAGGAACACACGATGGATCCCATCCAACCGATCGGACCTCGCCCTCCCTGGATCGCCGAGCTGGCGGCTGAGCAGACGCGCAGCCTCTCGCGCGAGGGCCGCAAGAAATCCGGCGGGGACGAGAAACGGGGACCCCGCCGACCGCCGCCGCGCGAGCCTGACGATCCCGACGAAGACACCTCCGACGGCCGGCACATCGACGTCCGCGCCTGAGCGTTAAACGACGAGGTGGACAGCCCGAAGGCCGTCCACCTCGACCACCGTTCCCTCGATGAATCGGCGGTA
>CAYNGQ010000439.1:0-4379 GCA_964396735.1 uncultured Solirubrobacteraceae bacterium
GCAGGCGCTGCCTTGGGCGGTGGTGCTGAGCAGCAGCGCGGTGATGGCGAGCGTGGGTAGCGCGGCGGCGAGTAGCGCGGTGAGTGCGAGGAGCCCCTTCATGGGTGCCCCGGTGAGAGCCCGCGTCTATGCGTAGATATCAACACCTCACGTTAGACTATACTCGTTTTGCTTATTTGGTCTATCATGGCGTGGTACTCAATCCACGGCAGCGGAGGTGATAGGCAGATGAGGCTTCTGATCGCAGCGAGCAGCTTCACGTTCAAGGTGGCGCCCGACCCGGGTCAGGCGCCGGGTGCGACGGGGATTCAGAGCGCGATCAACGTGATCGCGGTGTACGCGCTGTTGGCGTGTCTGGCGGGCTTCTTGTTGGGCGGCGCGGTGTGGGCGGTAGGCGGGCGGGTCGGTAACGAGCACACTGCGGTCGGCGGCAAGATCGGGATGGCTGTAGCCGTTGGCGTGGCGTTCTTGATCGGGGCGGCTGCGGCGATCCTGCAGTTCGCATACGGGCTGGGCTGATGATGCGCGAGCGAAGCTGGCCGCCGTCCGCGCTTGCCGCCGTCACGGTGTGTGTCCTCGCCGTGGTGGTGTTGCTGGGAGTGGTCCTGCTGGGCAGCGGCGGCAGCGGACGGGGCCTGACGGGCGCAGTCGAGCTCGTCCGGGGCGTTCCGGTCGGTGTGCAGCACACGCCTGGGGGCGCGCTTGCAGCGGCGGAGAACTATCTGGTGGTCGCATCGCAGGCGGTCGAGCAGGCCCCGGCGGTGTTCGCGGCGCTGGTCGCGCAGGTGTACGCCCCGGGTCTCCGTGCGAGCACGCTCGCCCAAGCGCAGCAGCTGCGCGTGAGTGACGTGCAGAACATGAGCAACTACCGGGAGGGCGGCCGTGGGATCGCGGTGGTCGCGGCGCGGCGTCTTGACAGCTACACCCCTCGGCAGGCGACGGTGACGAGCTGGCTCGGCGGGTTTGAGTGGGGGCCGCATCTCGCGCCGCGCCAGACGTGGAACCTCGTCGATACGACGCTCCAGTGGCAGGAGGGCCGCTGGCTGGTCGAGGCCTCCAGCGCCGACCCGGCGCTCGCGCCGGTCCCCTCGGTCGTCTACGTCGACGGCGGGAACGATCGCACGGGCGCGTTCGCGCGCCTGGCGGGTATGACGGGGCCGGTCTACGGCAGCGCGGAATGATGCTTGCACCGCGTCAAATCGCTTGCGGGCTGCTCGTGCTGCTGGCGATGCTACTAGGGGTGTGCGGGTCCGCGCGGGGGACGATTCCGGCGGTCGGTGTGCAGCCCGGGCGCCCGGTGCAGGTGGCGCTCGGCCTGGGGCACCTGGTGGGTGGGAAGGCGTGCGGCGGTGAAGGTTCGCTTGTCGGTGAAGTGGTGAACGGGATCACCAACGGTGTCTCGCACGCGGCGGGCTGTGCAGGTGAAGCTGTGGCGGGCAGCGCGGCGGGTGCGGTCGGGAACGGGATACTGAACGTGGTAGCGGAATGGGTGATCGGCGCGGCGACGCAGGTCACGGGGTTCGTCGCGGCGGAGATGACGAAGACGACGACGCCGCAGTTGCAGTCGGCGTGGTTTGAGGCGCAGTTTCAGCCGATGGCCGATCTCGGTGCGGCGTTGGGGCTGCTCGTCGCGTTGATCGCGCTCGCCTGCGCGGCGGTGCGTCGTAGCCCGGAGGCGCTCGCGGGTGCGCTCGCGGGGATCGCCCGGGCGGGCATCGGGACGGGCTTGGTGGTCGCGCTGACGGCGATCGGTCTTGGGATCGCCGATCAGGTCTCGAGCGCGGTCTTGGCGAGCTCCCCGCACACGTTCTGGGCGACAGCGGCGCACGCGTGGGGCACGGGCGGGTTCGGTGGGTTTGGCTCTTCGGCGTTGGCGACGTTGATCGCGCTGGTCGAGGTGTTCGCGGCGCTCTTCGTGTGGCTTGAGCTGATCGTCCGTGACGCGGCGATCTACATCGCTGTTCTGTTCTTCCCGGTTGTGCTCGCGGCGTCGATCTGGCCTGCGCTGGGCTCGTGGCCGGGGCGTCTCGGTAGGCTGCTGTTGCTCACGGTGATCCTCAAGCCGGTCGCGGTGATCGTGCTCTGCCTGGCGGGCAGCGCCGCCGCGGCGGGCCTGTCGTTCGGTGGCGGGGTATCGGGGTCGGTCGGCACGATCCTGGCGGCGGTCGTGATTTTTGGGCTGGCGGCGTTCGCGCCGTGGGCGTTGATGTATCTGCTGGCGGCGGACGCGGAGAGCGCGTACATGGCGTCCGGTCTGCGAACTGCGGCGGGAGTCGCGGTCGCTGACGAGAACGGCCCGTCGGTACGTACCGCGGGTGGGCTGCGCAACCTCGGCGGCGATGGGGGAAGCCTCGGCGGACCGGGAGGCGGCGCGCCCGGCAGCCCCGGGAGCACGGGCGGCGACAGCGAGCCCGGCGGTGGAGGCAACCCCCTGGCCGGCGGCGGGTCCCCGGCGGGCGACGCAGCCGCCGAGAACGGTGCGGGCGCGGGCGGCGGACTGCAGGAGGGCGCGTTGCCGGTCACCGCGGAGACGATTGGCGCAGGGAGCGTCGGCGCGGCCGCAGGCGTCGGCGCGATGTCTGCATTTGAGGGCGCGGGCGACTCAAGCGAGCCGGGAATGGGCTCACAGCCGCAGGAGACCCCCACATTCATCGACGCTGAGAGTGCCAGCGCGAAACACACTGGCGGTGAGCCCTCAAATGGGGCTCCCGCGGGCGGGCAGCCGGGTGATGCTCGCGTGATGCCACAAGCTGCCGGCGGAGCCCCGACGGACGCCCCTCCCTCACGTCCGGCCGGGGGCTCCGCCGGCACCCCCGCTCCCAGTGAGGATGAGTCCTCCACTCAGCCCACCGAGCGCGCGTCGCAACCGCTGGGCGGCGCGCCACTCCCACACGGCGAGGATCCCGCATCCGGTCTCCAGCGCTCGCCGTCGCGGCGTGGCCGGTCGCGCTCAACGGCGCTCACCCTCGTGCATTCGCGGCCAGACCCCGCCCCCAACCCCGCCGGCGGCGGGGAGCAGGAGGGATAGCGGTGAGCGAGACGACGTACCGTTTCGCGCCGCACCCGACGGGTGGGTTTCTGCTCGGGTTGAGGATCCCGCAGCTGCTCGGGTTCGTCATCACCGGCGGATTGGCGCTCGGCGCGTTGCGGCTTGGTGGGCTTGGTGGTGTGGCGCTCACGCTGGGGTTCTTCGCGCTCGCCGCGGGCGTGCTGCTCATCCCGATCCGGGGGCACACGGTCGAGCAGTGGGCGCCTGTGGCGGTGCGGTTCCTGCTGGGCCGCTACAGCGCCCGCGCACGCTTCCACGCCCAACGCGCGCAGCTCGGGCACGTCGTCACGCTCCCGACGGGGCAGCTCGACCCGCAGCGCCCGCTGGACCCGTGGTCGCTGCCGGCGGAGCTCGCGGACATCGAGCTGCTCGAGGGCGAGCTCGTGCGCTACGAGCACGCGCGGTTCGGTGTCGCGGTGGACCGCCGTGGGCGGACGTTCAGCGCGGCGCTGCGTGTGCGGGGCCGCGCGTTCGCGTTGCTTGGCGCGGAGGAGCGCGAGCAGCGCTTGCAGGACTACGGGGCGGTGCTCGCCGCGCTCGCACGCGATGACTCGGCCGTGCGGCGCGTGGCATGGATCGAGCGGACGCTGCCCGGGGATGGCGACGCGCTCGGCGACTATTTGCTCGAGTGCAAGCGTCCTGACGCGACGCTCTCCGACCCGTCGGAGGAGCTGGTCTCCTATCTGAATCTGATTGGCCGCGCGGGTGATGTCGCGGAGGAGCACGAGCTGCTGTTCGCGCTGCAGGTCGACGCGGGACGCCCGGCCGCCAGGCGCGCGATCAACCGGATGGGCGGCGGGGACCTCGGTGCGCTCGCTGTGTTGGGTGGGGAATTGGGGCAGCTGATCGAGCTGCTCGACCGCGCCGGGATCGCCCCGACGGGTGTTCTGACGCGCCGGGGTTTGGCGGGTCAGATCCGTGATGCGTATGACCCGTGGGGTAGGCGTGCGCGTCAGCGCCAGCTCGATCGCACGCTCCTCGGGGACACCGGTATCGCGCCGCATACCGCCGGCCCGGTGGTGCGTGAGGAGCACTGGTCGCATATTGCGGCTGATGGGGCGTTGCATTGCACGTTGTGGGCGGCGGAGTGGCCACGGATCGATGTTCGCGCGCTGTTCTTGCAGCCGTTGTTGATGGACTCGCGGGCGACGCGGACGATCGCGATGTGCATGGAGCTGGTCGGGCCGAGCCGCGCGATCCGCCAGGCTGAGCGCGCTTCGACGGAGACCGCGACTGAGCGCAGTCTCCGCGCGCGGGTGGGGCAGCGCACCAGCCAGCGCCAGTCACAACGCGACCGTGCGACCGGCGAGCGCGAGCGGGAGCTCGCCGA
>CAYNGQ010000440.1:0-8650 GCA_964396735.1 uncultured Solirubrobacteraceae bacterium
GTTCCTCGCATCGACCTGGGCGGAGTACGGGGTGGACGCCGAAGGCGACGGCCCGCCGGATCGCTGGAACCCGGCGGACGCGATCTTCGGTGCGGCCAATTATCTTCGCGCCTCGGGCGCCCCCGGGAACTACCGCGCGGCGATCTACGCGTACAACCACGCCGGCTGGTACGTGGAAGAGGTCGAGAGCTGGGCGGCGAAGGACAGCGCCCGGTCGGCGTCGCCGGTCTCATTGGAGGGTGCCGACGGGGGGAAAGGCAGGAGCAACCCAAGCGGTGGCGGTGTGGCAGGCGTCGCCGTCGAGGGTGCCGGTGGGGAAGGGATGGACCTTGAAGGCGCGGGCGCGGAAGATGCTCTCGAAGGCGCCGACACGCGCCTGGCCAGCGAGACCACGACGCCGGTGCGCTTCATCTCAGGCGTTCGCGCGATGCTCGCCCCGGGCGACGGCCACGTGGCGCTGGTGCCCGCGGGCGTGCCGGCGACGGTGCAGGCAATGGCGGTGGCCGGCAACGAGTTGCAGAATCTCCCCTATGGGCCCGACGGCCACCCCAACCCGCTGGGGGCGCCCGACGAGGACTGCTCGAGCACCGTCAACTACGTGCTCTACCGCGCCGGCGTGCGGCCGCTCGCGGAAATCGTGCGCGACAACCCGCTCGCCCAGGACTACGTGAACTGGGGAGCCCCGGGGCCGGGGCGGTGGGTGACGATCTACGCGGCCGATACCCCAACGCCGCACGTCTTCATCGTCATCGCCGGTTTGCGCCTCGACACAAGTCACAACGGCACCGATGTCGGCCCCAACCGCAACGAAAACGGCCCGCGCTGGCGGATCCTCGACCACATCCCCACGTGGGCGCACTGGTCGGTGCGCCACCCGCCGGGGTTGTAGGGTGTGGCCGTGGCATCCCGCAAGATCGATTATCTGCTGATCGGTGGCGGCTTGGCATCGGCGAACTGCGCGCGCTGGCTGCGCGAGGAAGGCGCCGAGGGGTCGGTGCTGGTGGTGGGGCGTGAGTTCGACCCCCCGTACAACCGCCCCAACTGCTCGAAGGGCTACCTGCGTGGCGAGGAGGAGCGCAGCGAGGCGTTCTTCCGTCCGCAGGAGTGGTGGGGGGAGCAGGGGATCGAGCTGCTCACGCGCACGAGCGTCACCGCGCTCGACCCGGGGGCGCGCACCGCGAAGCTCTCGACCAAGGAGGAGCTCGAGTTCGGCCAGGCGCTGCTCGCGACCGGGGCGAATGTGCGGCGGCTGAACGTGCCGGGGTGCGAGCTGGATGGCATCCACTACCTGCGCACGCTCGGCAACGCCGATGCGATCCGCACGGACGCGGCGGAGGTCGAGCGAGTGGTGCTGATCGGCGGCTCCTACATCGGCTGCGAGGTCGCCGCCTCGCTGACATTGCTGGGCAAGCGCTGCACGATCGTGATGCAGGAGCAGATCACGCTCGAACGCGGCTTCGGCCCGACGGCTGGGCGCTTCTTCCAGGAGTTGCTGGCAGAGCATGGCATCACCATCCATGGAGAGGACGAGCTGGAGCGCTTCGAGGGCGACGGCCGTGTGGCGAAAGTCGTCACCAAGAACGGCCTGGAATTGCCAGCGGAGTTGGTCGTGATCGGCGCGGGCGTGGCACCCGACGTGCAGCTCGCGCGCGGAGCGGGGCTGGAGATGGGGGAGGGAGGCGGCGTGCGCTGTAGCTCACGTCTTGCGACCTCGGCGCCCGGCGTGTACGCGGCTGGGGACATCTGCGAGTACGACTCCCCCGTGCACGGCAGGCCGCTGCGGATCGAGCATTGGGACGTGGCCTTCAACCACGGCAAGACCGCCGCCCTGAACATGCTCGGCCGTGACATTCCCCACGAGACCGTCCCCTACTTCTTCTCCGTGCTCGGCGACTGGGGCGAGCTCGAGTACGTCGGCCCGGCGCGAGAGTGGGACGAGGAGATCGTGCGCGGCTCGCTTGAGGACGGCAGCTTCACGACGTGGTACCTGCGCGACGGACACCTCGTCGCGGCGCTCACCTTCGGGCGTTCCGACGACCTCGACCACGCGCGCCGGCTACTCGTCGAGAGCCCCACGCTCGATGCCGCCGCTCGCGCGGCGTTGGCGGATGTGGACAGCGAGCTGGGGACCATCTGACTTGAGCTGGGGACCATCTGACTTGTGTCAAGGCGCCTGCCGGCCCTGTTGGAGTCTCCCGAGCTCCTGCAGGCGTTCCTCAACGAATAGGCGGATATTGAAGCCGTAGAACCGGATAACCCGCTCGTGCACCGTGGTCAGCTCGTACTCGTCCAGGCGCCCGCAGACGTGCGGTCGCACCGCTGACTGGTGGACGCGTATCAATCCGGCAATCATCGCGGCGTTCTCCTCTGGTAGAGCAAACCTCTTCGGATCCAGATGAAACAGTGTCGGGTGCCGTTGCTCTCGGATGCTCCGCTGCTCATCGGCGGTCAGCTTCGTGAAGCGGCTGAGCCGCAACGCAAGGTACTCGCCAAGGTCATCGTCGTGCGCATCGGAGATCACGAGCAACGGACGCACCTTGCCGGGCACAAGGTAGGTGAACTGCGGGTCGCCGCCCTTGCTCGCGGCGACTATCAGTGTGTCGGGCGTGGGCATCTCGATCGGCTCGTGACCGGCGCCCGCGTAGAGCCGGAACGGGGCTTCCGGGGCGAAGGGAACGACAGCCCATACGACGGCACCGGCGAGTTTGCTCACAGGCCGAGCGCGGCGGCGATCGCCTCGGGGTCCTCGATCGACTTCGCGGCGGGCCGGTCCTCGACGGCGAGCGTCTTCATCGTCAGCTCGTCCACTGGTAGGTTCCGGAGCTGTCCGGCCGCCAGCAGCGCGTTATGAGATGTCTCGAGCATGGTCAGATCCTCCGGGTTCACGAGCGCGACCTTCGGCGTCTTCTCGCTGTAGCGCCCCACGATGATCACCTCGCCTCGGGGAACGGTTGGGGTGCGCACCTCGTTGGACTTCATCGAACGGTAGACAAGCGCCATGCGCCCCACTATATCAGGTGACGTACGACTTCAGCGAAAAGTCGTACGACTCGATGGCTGGCATGCTCGATCGTGACGGTCGGTGAGCGCGTGTACCCAGGATGTCGGCCGGGCGGTAGTATCCGGGGCGTTCATACGGTCGGTGGTTGAGGGAAGCCGGTGAGAGTCCGGCGCGGACCCGCCACTGTGACCGGGGATGCCCCCGCGACGCGCGTTTGAAGCGTGAGCCACTGATCGGCCGCAGGCCATCGGGAAGGCGCGAAGGGTAGGCCCGGAAGCCAGGAGACCTGCCTCCGGCCGCAAGCCCACAAGCCCTCGTGGAAAGGGGTTGGCTCCATGCTCTTTGTCTCTCGTCGTACGCCGCTCGCGCTCTTGGCGCTGTTCTCGTTCCTCCTGCTCGCCTCCACGGCGACGGCCGGTACCCCGAGTACGGTCACGGTCCGCGTGGTGGGTCTCACCGGCACGACCCTGCTACCGCAGACGCAGGTCACGACTACCACCACGCCGATCGATCCCGACGGCAATCCCGCGGACACCTGCCCCGGCACCAGCGCCGGGGGCGCTCTCTACGACGCGACCCAGGGCAACTGGGTGGTCAAGCACGAAAGTCTCGGCTATCAGATCGACGGTATTCAGGGTCTGAACTTCCCGCCGTTCTCCTCCAACCCCGACGCCTACTGGTCGTTCTGGATGAATGATGCCCCCGAGGAAGTCGGTGCGTGCGGGCAGGAACTCAGCTCGGGCGACGATGTGGTGTTCTTTGCCCAGTGTGATGCGGAAGGCACCGACTGTCCGACCAGCAAGAGTGCGCCGGAACACTTCCTGACGGAGGCCGCACCGACTACCGCCCAAGTCGGCACTCCCGTCGCGGTCACGATTGGCTCGCTCAGCACGGAAACGGGCAAGGCCGAAGCGTCCCTCCCCGGCGGAGTCACGGTCAGCGCCGGCTCGCTGAGCACCGCTCCAAATGCTCAGGGTGTGGCGACGTTGACCTTCCCGAGCGTTGGCACCTACACCGTCGCCGCCGCGGCCTCCGACTCGGTGCCCTCCGACCCGCACACCGTCTGTGTCCACAACGGCAACGACGGCACCTGCGGAACGACGGTAGCCGAATGTGCGGCTGACACTTCAGGCTGTGAGGCCTGTCCTGCAGACACTTCAGGATGTGAAGGAAAAGTCGGGAAAGCGTTTCCCCCTCCCCCGCCGCTACCTGATGTAGCCCGTGCGGGTGGGGTCATCAACGGCCACGTCTATTCCCGCCGCGGGGCTCCACGCATCCTGGAGGGAAGCATCGAAGTCCGGTTTGGGGACACGCTGCGCGAGGTGCGTATCGCGCTCGAGCGCAGCGTCCACCACCGCTGCTTCGCGTTCAGCGGGCGCAGGGGAGTGTTCGTGCGCGCCGGCTGCCGTGCAACGCGATTCTTCGATGTGGCCGACACCACGTCGTTCAGCTACCTGCTCCCGGCGCGGCTGCCCGCCGGCCGCTACGTGTACGACGTCGAGGCGATCGACAATTCAGGGCATGTAACGAAGCTCGCGGATGGAGTGAGTCACGTCGTCTTTAACGTCAAGTAGGAGATCCCTCGGACGCTCCGTGGGTGTCTGGTCGGGCGGTTGGGTGAGAACCGGCGGCGGGCTGGGGCGCCGGGCGGCCCGCGCATGCGCTAGATGGGTGCGTGTGGTCACTGCACGGCGGCCGGCAGGGAGCGGCAGGGCGGCTGGTCGGTGGGGCGGGGTGCGTGGCGGCGGCCGGTGGCGCATTGCGCTCGTCGCCCTCGGGCTCGCCGCCCTACCCTTCGCCGGCTGCGGCCTCGGCGCCGGGAAGACGCCGACGGGTGTGCGGCTGGACGTGACGCGCGGCTTCGGGGCCGATTCGCTGCTCTCCCTGCGTGCTCCCAACAATCACGGCGAAGAGACAGTGATGAGCCTACTGCTGCGCAACGCCACTGTCACCACCCGCTACGGGGGCGGCTTCGTGGAGAGCGTCGACGGCCACTCCGGCGGGCACGAAGGGGGGCAGCCGGTCGACTGG
Source organism: uncultured Solirubrobacteraceae bacterium (assembly GCA_964396735.1). GTDB lineage: Bacteria > Actinomycetota > Thermoleophilia > Solirubrobacterales > Solirubrobacteraceae > Palsa-744. The sequence continues at coordinate 5,033 of CAYNGQ010000440.1, forward strand.
TTCTACTACGTCAACGGTGTGCAGGCCCCCAAGGGGGCGGCGGAGACCAACGTGCAGCAGGGCGACCGCGTGTGGTGGGACCTGCACGATTGGAGTCAAACCGACGAAGTGCCCGCCGTGGTCGGCTCCTTCCCGCAGCCGTTCCTCACCGGGGTCGAAGGCAAGCGGCTGCCGGTGCGCGTGGAATGTGCCTTGCCGGCCGGCACCACCTGCCGCACCGTCACCTCCCATCTGCGCGCCGCCGGCATCACCTCTGCCGTCGCCGAGCTGGGGCCCGCCGGGGAGGAGCCAGACACGCTGCGGTTGCTCGTCGGCACGTGGTCGCAGGTGAGCGGCGACCCCGGAGCGCGGAAGCTCGAAAGCGGCCCCTCGGCGAGCGGGGTATACGCGCGCCCCTCGTCCTCCGGGCGGAGCATCGCGCTGCTCGACGCGCAGGGCGCGACGGTGAGGACGCTCACCGGCAGCGACGGACTGATCGCCGCCACCCGCTACACCGAACAAGAACCCGAGTGGCTGATCACTGGCACCGACGTGGCCGGCGTGCAGCTTGCCGCCAGCCACCTCGACGAAGCGGCTTTGTACGACCGCTTCGCCGTCGCCATCACCGCCAGCGGCGGCCTGCTGGCGCTGCCCCAGCCCGGTGGGGAATCGGGGAGGGGGTAAAGACGTTATCCAAAAACACCCCTACTACTTCACAAAGTGAAGGGTTTGGGTCTCAAGGTGGTGTATCAGTTTGGGCGTATAACCACCAACTGGACCTGTGGGGTGCAACCAGATGACAGTTATGAGAGGTCCAGTAACTGGTTGGTGCGCCCAAATGCACTTATATGGCGTCTCGCCGGGCCTGCGGGTCCCGACCAAACTGAGGCATTACCGGTCTCAAAACAAAGCATCCAACCGACCCCACTACTTTACAAAATGAAGGGTTAGGGCTCGAAAAGTAATGCACATACCCACCACCCCCAGCCCATGAACCGCGCCGGCCTGCTAGTCCTCTACCGCCCGCTGGGCAGCCCGCTGCACGCCACGCGCGCGGGGGTAGCGGCGCTGTGGGGTCTGGCGCTGATTGCCGCCTCGCTGCTGCTCTACCACCCCGTGGCACTAGTGGCGCTTGCGCTGGCGGTACTCGCCGCGGGCTGGGGGGCGGGGGTGGGCCGCGCGCTGCTGCCCGCGCTGCGCACCGCGCTGATCGTGGCCATCCCGATCGTGCTGATCAACGTGCTCGTCTCGCGCGATGGCCTCACCGTCGTCGCCCGCCTCGGCGACCTCGGCCCCTTCGGCCAGGGCGATCTGACCGTCGAGGCGCTCGTTTACGGCGCCGTGATCGCGCTGAAGGTCACGGTCCTGATCCTCATCACCGCGCTCTGCAGCCTCTGCATCGACCCCGACGCGCTGCTGCGGATCTGCCGCCGTCTCTCGTTCCGCTCCGCGCTCACCGCCTCGCTGGCGGTGCGCATGATCCCCGTGCTCGCCGCCGACGCGCAGCGCATCGCCGAGGCGCAGCGCACCCGACCCGACGGTCACACCGACCGAGGATGGACCGAAGTCGGGAGACACTCGCCTTTGACTGAGGCGGGGGGACATTCGCCTCCGGCGAGCATCCCCCGTTCGGCCAGCATCCCCGTTTCGGCCAGTGGCGCTCGCGCGCGGGTCGCACTGATCGGCGCGATGCTGACCGGCTCGCTCGACCGGGCGATGGACGTCGCCGCCACGCTCGAGCTGCGCGGCTTCGCCGCCGCTCCCCGCGCACCGCGGCTGTCGCGGCCGTGGTCGCGCCATGACCTCGCCTTCTCCGCCTCCGCCGTGGTGATCCTCGCGCTCGCGCTGCTCGCCCGGATCGGTGGCGTCGCGTCGTTCACCGCCTACCCGCTGATGCACGCCCCGATCGGCCTCGGGCTGTTCGCGCTCTGCGGAGCGCTGGCGCTTGCGATCCTGCTGCCGTTCTCCGACCGCCGAGGGATCGAGCCGTGAGCACACGCACGCTGAGTCGTGGGGCAGGGATGCCCCACGCCCAACACCGTGGCAGGCCACCAACCCGCGCGGATGATCCCCAATGAACGTCCTCTCCTTCCGCGACGTCACCTACCACTACCCCGACGCCGGGTGCTCCGCGCTCGACGACGTCAGCTTCGAGGTCGCCGCGGGCGAGTTCTGCCTACTCGCCGGGCTCTCCGGGCACGGCAAGTCCACGCTACTGCGCGCCGCGTGCGGCCTCGCGCCGCACTTCCATGGAGGCCACTTCGCCGGGCGTGTGCAGCTTGCCGGGCTTGACACCCGCGAGCACGGGCCCGCGCACCTGGGAACGCTCGCCGGCGCGCTCTTCCAGGACCCCGAGAGCCAGCTCGTGATGAGCTCCGTGCGCGCCGAGCTCGCGCTCGCGCTGGAGAGCCGCGGGCACACCGCCGCAGCCGTGGCGCGGGGGGTCGAGGAGGTGGCGCTCGCGCTCGGCATCGATCACCTGCTCGACCGGCCCACCCGCACGCTCTCCGGCGGCGAGGCCCAGCGGGTCGCGCTCGGCGCTGCGCTCTCCGGGCGTCCACCCGTGCTGCTGCTCGACGAGCCCACCTCGCAGCTGGACCCGGTTGCCGGCGACGAGCTGATCGGGCTGTTGCGCCGCCTCAACCAGGAGTGGGACGTCACCGTCCTGCTCGCCGAGCACCGTCTGGAGCGCTGCCTGCCCTCCGCCGACCGCGTGCTCGCGCTGCGCGACGGGCGCCTCGCGCACGACGGCTCGCCGGACTCGTTCTTGGAATGGGCAATTCGCGAGGAGCCCGCACTGCAGACCCCCGGCGCGCGCATGTTCGCGCTGGCGGGATTGGCCCCGCCGCCGATCGGCGTCAAGCAGGCCCGTGCGGGCCTCCGTGCGCGACGCCTATTGTCGTCGGACCCTGTATCCTCCCCGGCGCCCCCTGCCGTCCGTCATGTAAACATGGGCAACCGCAGGCAGGGGGCACCTTCCTCGAGTCCTCCCCCGGCATTCCCGCCCACGCCGGCACTCGCACCCGCGCCCGACCGTTCCTCTGGCCGCGCCGCCCCGGCGTCTGGCCGCCCGCCAGCTCGCGCCGCCCCGGCGCTGCGCATACGAGGCGTGTGGCACGAGCTTCACCGCGGCCCCGCGATCCTGCGCGGCGCCGAGTTGCGATTGGAGCCCGGCGAAAGCATCGCGTTGATGGGACGCAACGGCGCCGGCAAGTCGACGCTGCTGCGCCACGCCGCCGGCCTCATGGAGCCCACCCGCGGGCGGATCGAGCGCGGCGGGCGTGTGGCGCTGCTGCTGCAGAACCCCGGCGACTACTTCGTGCACGAGCGCGTCGCGCGCGAGGCCTCCCCCCGCGCGCTGGCGCTCGCCGGCCTCGCCGAGCTCGCCGAGCGCAACCCCCGCGACCTCTCCGGCGGGGAGCGCCAGCGCCTGGCGCTCGCGATCGTCACCGACGGAGGGGAGGAGCCGGCGGTGCTGGCGCTCGACGAGCCCACGCGCGGCATGGACCGCCTCGCCAAGGCGCAGCTCGCCGAGGAGCTGCGCCGCCGCGCCGCGCGCGGCCAGGCGGTGATCGTCGCCACGCACGACCCCGAGTTCGCCTGCGCCTGCGCCGAGCGCGCGGTGCTGCTCGCCGACGG
>CAYNGQ010000441.1:0-8670 GCA_964396735.1 uncultured Solirubrobacteraceae bacterium
GTGGCCTGTGCCCGTCAGGCGCTCGCCAGCCAAACAAATCGGCGATCGACCTCGGGCTCGTTCAGATACTTTTTCGACCCAGAACCACTTCATTTTGTAAAGGGTTCTAGGGCATTTTTAATCACATTGCCACCAAGGCCTGACTTCCGATCAAGCACCAGTCGCCTGCAGCGAGCAGGCGCGCTGGGCGCGCTCGATCAGCTCGCGCACCGCAGGCTCATCGCCCGCGCGCAGCAGCGCGATCGGGTCGGGGTCGCCGCCGACGATCCCCTCGAAGAAGTCGCGCCGCTCGGCGTAGGTGGGCAGCGTGTCCTTGGCCCAGCCGCGCACCTCGTTGAGCAGCACCGCCAGGCGCGCGTACTCCTCGCCGAACAGCGCGGCGATCTCGCGCTTCATGCGCTTGGCGAGGGCGGGCGAGGCGCCGGCCGTGGAGATCGCGATCGCGAGCGGGCCGGTGCGCACGACCGCGGGCAGGATGAAGTTGCAAAGCGGCGGCACGTCGACGACGTTGACGAGCATCGCGCGCCGCTCGGCGTCCTCCCACACGCGGATGTTGACGTCGGTGTCATCGGTCGCGGCGATCGCCATGAACACGCCCTCCAGATCGGCGGCGCCTGCATACTCGCGCTGCTCCCAGCGGATCGAACCCTCGCGCGCATACTCCTGCAGGGCGGGTAGGGCGTCCGGCGCGATCAGCGTCACCTCGCCGGCGCACGCGAGCAGCCCCTCGACCTTCTCTAGGCCGATCTCCCCACCGCCGACGACCACGCAGCGGCGACCGCTCAGTTTCAGGCAGGCGATGTAGAAGGGGGTGTCGAGCATCCCCTGTACGCACGACTGGTCGCAGATCCCCCTGCGCAGCTGGCAGACGCACTCCTTGCCTGCATAGGCCTGGGCGGGCATGAGAGAAGGGTAGCTTGGGAGGAAGCTCTATCGCTGTGCCGGGCGGCGCATGCGCCGCCCGGAGGGGACAGTGCATGCACTGCCCCTTTAGCAGGGCCACATGTGGCCCTGCTGGAACGGCCGCATGCGGCCGTTCCTCGACCGATCGGAGATCGACGGGATCTCCGATCGGTCAGCATGCGCCATCGGGGAACATCGACGATCCAGGGGCGCTCAAGGGTTGCGCGAGGAGATACCATCCTCCCCACCCTTAGAAGCATGCTTTATGTATGCAATAAGCATGCCAGCTGCCTGGGCTGGCGTCACTCCCCAGACGAGGGCCCTGACGATCTCATCCCGCGACGTTCTAAGTCCACTCTCCTTACGTAAAGAGGACAAAAGGTTGTCTATGTCGGATCTCGCCGGGCCATCCAGCCGTACCGTGGTGGTATCCGTTTTTGCCATCCGTGTGTGCTCCTACTATGAGCTATGCATGCAAGATGCATACACTACGACTGTACTACGCTATGAGCGACGGGAGACCGGTGGAATGGAATGCCCGAGTTCGACCCCAAGAAGTTCAACGAACTGATCATCTACATAGCGACACGCCTCGGCCCCGAGGCCGCTCTCGGTCGCGTCAAGCTCGCAAAGCTGCTCATGCAGAGCGATTTCGGCGCCTATGAGCGCCGGGGACGATCGATCACCGGCGCCACGTACGAAAAGTGGGAGCACGGCCACTTGCCGCGGGAGTTGCTGCTGGCGCAGCGGGATCTCGAAGCCCGGGGCGACATTGCGACCGAAACCGTGGACTACTATGGCAAGACACTCAAGCGCATTATGGCCCTGCGGGACCCGGACCTCAGCGGATTCAGCGAGGAGGACTTGGCGGACGCAGAGCGGGCGATAGTCCGTTTCGGTCATGAGAGCGCCACGTATCTCAGCGAGCTCTCCCACGTCGAAATTGGCTGGCGCCTCGCTGAGATGAAGGAGGTGATCCCCTACAAAACCGTCTTTCTCGGTACGGGTGGCGTGACGGACATAGATGTACGTCGGGGCGAGGAACTAGCTTCCTTGCATGGCTGGAACTAGCCGACTCCTCTTTTGTGAAGGGTTCATAGAGAGCGAGGGCTTCGAGAGGTCGAAGGAGGATCTCAAGGCCCTTTCGGGTCTAACCGACGAGCAGATCGACGATCGTCTGGAGGCCTTGCTCTGGGAGATCCGTCGAGACACGAGCACCAATATGCGGCGCATCCGTGACAGTCTCTGGGTCGCGGTTATCCCACGAGGGATACCACCGCTTCGCATATATCTCTGCCCGCGCCCCGGCGCACGTGCTGAATGCGAACTCCTGTGGATCGAGGAGCGGGTCTAGGATCCAACTTGCGGCAGAGGCTGGTTGCTGGACGCTGCTCAAGGGCGGCGCAACGCCCGAGCCCCCACCCGCACGAGCGGCCCCAGCCCCTGGCGCCAGGCGCGCTCGCGGTCGGCGTCGCGGGCCGAGCGCAGCTGTGCGACGGCGTGAGCGGCCCGCTCGTGCAGCGCGTCGTGGGGTGGCCACCACAGCCCCCGCGCGCCGGAAGGGCTCCACGCGATCAGCTTCTCCTGGGCGCAGCCGCGCAGGCCGGTCTCGCCGAGCGTGCGCCCCAGCCCCCCGCCGGCCGCCGCACCCCACGGGCCGCGCGCGATCGTTGGCGCGGGGAGGTGGTCGTTGAGCCACACCATCCCGGTGTGCAGCTCGCGCGCGATGCGTAGCCCCCGGTGGCGGTCGGCTGTCCAGATCGAGGCGCCCAGCGCGTACTCGCAGTCGTTGGCGAGCTCCACTGCGCGGTCGGTCGAGTCCACGGCGATTACCGCCAGCACCGGCCCGTCGAGCGGCTCGCGCATCAGGCGCATCTCGTGCGTCACCCCGCTCAGCACGGCCGGCGCGTAGAACGCGGCTTCCTCGGCGCACCCGTCGGGCGACGCTTGCAGGGGACCACCGCAGTGCAGCCGCGCGCCCTGCGCGACGGCCTCCTCGACCAGCTCGCGCACGTGCTCGAGGCGCCGCCTGGACGCGAGCGGGCCCATCTGCACGCCCGCGCGCTCGGGGTCGCCGACGCGCATCGCCTGCGCGCCGTTGACGAGGTGCGTGAGCAGCCGCTCGGACACCTCGCGCTCGACGTAGACGCGCTCGACCGAGCCGCGCGCCTGGCCCGCACCGGCGCAGCCCGCCCACAACGCGCCAGTTGCCGCCCGGGCGACATGCGCGTCGGCGAGCACCAGCATCGCGTCCTTGCCGCCCAGCTCGACCGTCACCTCCTTCTCCTCCGACACGCACGCGCGGGCGACGGCGCGGCCCACCGACGGAGAGCCGGTGAACAGCACCTTGTCCACAGGCGCGCGCGCAAGCGCCACCCCTACCTGCGTGCCACCGTGCACCAGCCGCACCAGGCCCTCCGGCAGCGTGGCGCGCGCCAGCACCCCCATGATCCGCTCGCCCGTCAAGCAGGCGCGCCGCGCCGGCTTGAACACGACGCCGTTGCCCGCCAGCAGCGCGCCGGCGATCTGCGCGAGCGGCTGCGCGAACGGCGCGCTGCCGGCGCCGATCACTCCCACCACGCCGAACGGCTCGTACGCCACCCGCGCGCGCATCGACAGCGACATCGAGCGGTGGATTCCCACGCGCCTGGAGCCGAGCACGCGCGCGCCGTCCTCCGCGATCCAGATCAGCGCGTCGATCGCCGCCAGCAGCTCGGTGCTGGCGACCTCCGCCCGCGGGCGGCCCTGCTCGCGGGCGATCAGCTGCGCCAGCTCGTCGAACTCGTCGATGATCGCCTGCGCCACGCGGCGCATGTAGCGGGCGCGGTCCTCCACCAGCAGCAGCGCCCACAGTGGCTGCACCTTGCGCGCGGCGCCCACCATCCGCTCCACCTGCTCGGGCGCGGTGGCCTGCACGCTGCCGAGGATCGCCCCGGTCGCCGGGTTGCGCGCGCGCAGCGTCTGCGACGGGGCGGTCTCCTCGGCTGAGGTCGAGACGGTGCTCATTCCTATGTGATTATCGCCCCCTGGCGCGGCGCACCTGAGCCAACCGTTCCGCCAGCGCTGCCTCAGCCTCGTCGGGCTCGTAAAAGCGTGCGCCGGCCACCTCCTCGGGGAGCAGCTCCTGCGGGGAGACGTGGCCCGGGTGGTCATGCGGGTAGTCGTAGCCGCCAACCTCCTGCCCCGGTCGCGGTCCCGGGCGCAGCCATCCGGGCGCCGGCGCGGCGCCCTGCTCACGGACGTGGCGCTGGGCCGCCCCCAGCGCGCGGCCGGCCATGTTGGACTTCGGTGCCAGGGACAGGTATATAGCGGCCTGCGCAAGCGCGAATTTGGCCTCCGGCATGCCCACGTGCTCGACCGCCTGCGCCGCCGCCACCGCGACGCCGAGCGCCGCCGGGTCGGCGTTGCCGATGTCCTCGGAGGCGAGGATCACCATGCGCCGCACGATGAAGCGGGGGTCCTCGCCGCCCTCCAGCATCACCGCGAGGTAGTACAGCGAGGCGTCCGGGTCGCTGCCGCGCGTGGCCTTGATCCAGGCGGAGATGTAGTCGTAGTGGCGGTCGCCCTTGCGGTCGTACAGCACCGCCCGCTGCTGCAGCGCGTCCTCCGCGCGGGCGATCTCCACCGAGCTCTCCCCCAGCTCGGCCGCCGTGGTGACCGCGAGCTCCAGCGCGTTCAGCGCGGTGCGGGCGTCTCCGTCCGCTCGCGCTGCGAGGAAGTCGAGCGTCTCGGGCGCCACCGCGATCGATGTCTCCAGCTCCCGCGAAGCCAGTGCGCGGCGCAGCACCGCGCCGACCTCCTCGGCGGAGAGCGCCCGCAGCGCGTACACCCGCATCCGTGAGAGCAGCGCGCCGTTGACCTCGAACGCAGGGTTCTCGGTGGTCGCGCCGATCAGCGTCACCACCCCCTCCTCCACCGCCGGCAGCAGCGTGTCCTGCTGGGCCTTGTTGAAGCGGTGGATCTCATCGAGGAAGAACACCGTGCCGGTGTCGCTGGTGGCGCGGCGGTGGGCCGCGCGCTCCAGCACCGCGCGCACCTCCGCGCGCCCCGCCTGCACCGCGCTCAGCTCTTCGAACACGGCACGGGAGCGCTCGGCGACCATCCGCGCGAGCGTCGTCTTGCCCGAGCCCGGGGGGCCGTAGAGCACCATCGAGTGGGGGTGGCCCTGCTCGATCGCGGTGCGCAACCCCGAGCCGTCCCCCAGCAGATGCGTCTGCCCGACGAACTCCTCCAGATGCAACGGACGCATGCGCGCCGCCAGCGGACGGGCCTCTTGCGTATGGGCCGCACCCGCTCCGTCGCCGCCCGGGCCGTTTTTTGCATCCCTGTCCGAAGTTGGGCTGCCTGCCGACAGGGAAGGGCGATCGCGGTTGTTCCGGGGGTCGTGCGGCTCGAGTGGCTCGAAAAGGGTGTCCATATTTGGAAGCTTCCCGGGAGGTCGCCCGGTGGATGGTGTCGAACTCCTATGGCTGGTGATCTACATTAGAAACAGACCTTCCACGGTGCGGGGTGCTGTGGTATGACCACCGGGGCCGCCGACATCCTCGTGGCCGATCCCGCGCTGGGCGGACGCTACGGCTGGGACTCCGCGGGCGGGTTCGACGCCGGTGGCCAGGTACCTCCCGGCGCGGCGCTCGCCGGGCGCTCGCCGTGGCGGCTGTTCTGGTTGCGTTTGCGCCGCGATCGCGTGGCGCTCGTCTCGCTCGGCTTCATCGTGCTGCTGGTGGTGGTTGCGCTCGCCGCGCCGCTGGTGGTGCGGCTCGCCGGCGTGCCCGGCCCGTACGTGCAGAACCCCAACGCGCTCGACGCCTTCGGCGCCCCCACCGGCCCCAGCGCCGCGCACCCCTTCGGCGTCGACCAGCTCGGCCGCGATGTGTTCGCGCGCGTCGTCTATGGCGCGCGCACGTCGCTCGAGGTGGGCGTGATCGGCACCGCGATCGCGACCGTGCTCGGCACCGTCATCGGCCTGCTCGCCGGCTTCTATCGCGGGCTCACCGACACGCTGCTCTCGCGCCTCACCGACGTGGTGTTGTGCTTCCCGGTGCTGCTTGTCGGCCTCGGGCTGGGGGCGGCGTGCGGGGTGCGCGGCTGTGTGAAAGGGGCGATCCAGCCCGGCGTCTCCATGATCGTCGCGATCGTCGCGCTGTTCAACTGGACCTACATCATGCGGATCGTGCGCGGCCAGGTGCTCTCGCTGCGCGAGCGGGAGTTCGTCGATGCTGCCCGCTCGCTGGGGGCATCCAACGCGCGCATCGTCTTCCGCGAGATCCTCCCCAACCTCACCGCGCCGCTGATCGTCTACGCCAGCCTGCTGATCCCGGCCAACATCCTGCTGGAGGCCGCGCTCTCGTTCCTCGGCGTCGGCGTGCGCGCGCCGGCGGCCAGCTGGGGGCAGATGCTCGCCGACGCCACTCCGATCTTCAACACCGCGTGGTGGTACATGCTGTTTCCCGGACTTGCGCTGCTGCTCACCGTGCTCGCCTTCAACCTGCTCGGCGACGGCCTGCAGGATGCTCTCAACCCGCAAATGGGCCGTTCCGTTAAGTAATCATCAGAGGAGGAGACCTAGAGCCATGTTCAGTAACCGTTTCAGATGGAAGGAGGCGTCACCGGTGCAGGCGGTTGGAACCCGCGTGCACTTTGCGTCGGCGTCGGCGTTGCTCGCCGGCGTGCTCGCCGTTGCGCTCGCCGCCTGCGGTTCGGGCAACACGGCCTCGAGCGCGACGAACAGCATTCCGCTCAAGGCGGGCGAGTCACCCGTGGGCCAGCAGCTGCACGGCAAGAAACGTGGCGGGACGCTCACTGTGTACGACCACGAGGACTTCGAACATTTCGATCCCGGCGAGGCGTATAACGCCGAGGACTACACGATCACCTCGGCCACGCAGCGCTCGCTCTACTCCTACCTCCCCAACAACGCCTCCAAGCTCGAACCGGACGTTGCCGCGGGTCCGCCGGCGATCACCGACGGCGGCAAGACGGTGACGATCCAGATCAAGCCGCACATCTACTTCAGCCCGCCGGTCGACCGCGAAGTGAACTCCGGGGATGTCGCCTATGCGATCGAGCGCGGCGCCAACCCGAACGTCGCCAATCCCTACTTCAGTTCCTACTTCGGCGACGTCGTCGGCGCGGAAAAGGCAACAGGGGGGCCGATCCCCGGGATCGAAACGCCGAGCATATACACGATCGTCTTTCACCTGGACAAGCCCACTGCCTCGCTGCTCGTGGGGGCGCTCAGCCTGCCGCTGTCGGCTCCCGTGCCGCCGGAATTCGCCAAGCCCCTCGACGCTCACAAACCGACGACGTATGGCAGCGAATACCTCGTCGCGACCGGGCCCTACATGCTGAAGTCCGACAGCGCCGGCAAATTCCTCGGCATCGGCTACCAGCCGGGCAAGTCGGCGACGCTCGTGCGCAACCCCCGGTGGAACCCCCACACCGACTTCCGTTCGGCGTATCTCAACCAGATCGACATCAACATCGGCGCCGAATCGACGGTGATCGGCCAGAAAGTGCTGCAGGGCGAAGACATCGTTCAAAACGACACCCCCGCGCAGTCGGCCGTCAAGGAAGCCTACGAACACCACCCCCAGCAGATCACCTTCACCCCCGGCGCGGGAACCTACTACGCCTCGCTGAACACAGCACACGGGCCGTTCACCAACATCGACCTGCGCAAGGCCGTCTGGGCCGCGCTCGATCGCGACGCGATCGTCAAGGTGCGCGGCGGCCCACTCACGGGGCAGCCGATGACCCACTTCCTCTACCCCACCGTGGCCGGCTACGAACAGGCGGGCGGCCCCGAGGGGCCTAGGGTCGACTACAACGAACACCCCGAAGGCGACATGGCGGTCGCCGCCAAGTACATGAAGCTGGCTGGCTATCCCAGCGGCAAATACACGGGGGCCAGTACCCTGCAGCTCGTCGGCGCGACCGGCGAACCGGAAGGCGCGATGGCACAGATCGTCAACCAGACGCTGCAGAGCCTGGGATTCAAAACCCACCTCACGCTCGTCGACAAATCGGTCATGTACGGCAAGTACTGCACGGTGCCGGCACAGGCGATCGACGTCTGCCCCAACGTCGGTTGGGTGCGCGACTTCGCCGATCCGCAGACGGTGCTCTATTCGACGTTCTACGGGCCCGCGATCCTACCCGAAGGCAACTCCAACTGGAGTCAGCTCAACGATCTACAGATCAACGCCGCGATGGAAAAGGCGACGCTGGTGGTGGGCGAACCGGCGCGCGCCGATGCGTGGGCGAAGATCGACGAAATGCTGGTGGCGCAGGCGGCCGCCCTGCCCGAGGTGTATGCGAGCGCGGCGCAGATCGAGGGCACGGGCGTCGCCGGCGTCAACCAGCTGTGGAACACCGGCACGTGGGATTACGACTTCACCTCGCTGAAGTGAATCGTGCTGAGCCCACCCCGGCGGCACTGCGGGCCGGGGTGGGCTCAGGGTATTTGCCATGACCCGTTACATCATCCGCCGCGTTCTGTGGGGCATCGCGCTCCTGTTCATCATCGCGGCGCTCACGTTCATCTTCTTCTATCTCTTCCCGACCGCCAATCCGGCGCAGCTGCGCGCCGGGCACACGTCGAGCCCGAAGGTGATCGCCGAGATCACACGCGACCTGGGGCTGAACAGGCCGCTCCCCACCCAGTTCTACGACTACATGAAGGGGGTGCTGCTGCACTTCAACCTCGGTTACAGCTACTTCAGCGACGCCTCGGTCAAGAGCCTGATCGCCGAACGACTGCCCGCC
>CAYNGQ010000442.1:0-4162 GCA_964396735.1 uncultured Solirubrobacteraceae bacterium
CGGAATCGCCATCAACCGATCCTCCGTGTAGTCCCGGCGCGCGCGCGGCACCGACCACCCCACCCGCAGCGAGGGCTCGATCGCGCGCATTGCGTCGAGCTCCTCCGGGTAGGTGCTGCTCACCAGCGAGCGCTCGATCAGGCCGGTCTCGCGCAGCTCCCTCACCACACGCTCCCCGTAACCCGGCAGCTTCACGTCCACGTCGAGCTCGACGCCCGCATACGCCTCGCTGGCAAGGTGCTCGAGACCCTCGCGCAACGTCAGCGGTGGCGGCGGACCACTGAGCGCCTCGTAGTCGTGGGCCAGCAGCAGCCGTCCGCTGCCATCCGGGCGCTCGCTGAGGACGTCGAACTCGATCATGTCCACGCCCGCGCGCATCGCCGCCTCGAAGCTCGCGAACGTATTGCCCGGCGCCAGGTGGGCAGCGCCCTTGTGCCCGACTCTACGCGGCGTGGTGCTGGAGCCGGGGACACCCATCACCCGCCCAGGATAGGGCGCTGCAGGTTGGAGAGCGCTCAGAACATCTCAAAATAGACGGTGCGTCCCCAGGGACGCACCCGGGCGTGCCGGTCTTTTGAAAGCCGTTCTATACCCGTTCGTCGCGAGCGAGGCTTCTGCGGGTGGCGTCGATCGTCTGGCCAGCCGCCTTCGGCCCGACATAGGGCGCAAGCACCAGGAACGCAAGGTGGTCGGTCAGCGAAGGCAGGTACCGCACGCGCTTGCGCACCGCGTAGTTGCCGATGACCGCCCACATCGCGCCGGCCACGGCCTCATGCGCCAGCAGCGGCGCGCGGCGCGGCGCGGGCGAGCTCTCCTGCAGTAGACGGGCGAGCTTGCCCAGCGAGGAGCCGATGCTGTCGGTCACCGCGGGCCCCACCTCGAAGATGTCCTCGAACGCCATGCGCGTGAGTCCCGGGTGCACGACGAAGTGCTCGATGCCGGCTTTCACGCCGAGGTACGCCGCCTCCGGCCAGTCGTTCGCGCGAGCCGCCGCCGCAGAGATCACCTCGATCGTTTCGTCCACGAATTCCTCCAGCGCCGCGAGGAAGCACTCTCGCTTGCTGGGGAAGTATTTGTGGAACGATTCCGTCGACATTCCAGCGAACTGCGCGATTTGCGGATCGGTCAGCTCGCGGTAACCCTCGTCGAGCGTGAGGTGCACCACCGCGCCGAGTACACGAGCGCGTTTCTCGTCGCTTTCCAGGAAGCGCGCCGGCTCGGCCGGCCGGTGCGGCGGCGGCGTGCGCGACACCCCGATGCGCGCCGCCGGCGAGCGGTAGGCGCTGATCCAGTCGAGCAGTTCGTCGGTCAGCATCGGCAGCTCCGCCGCGCGGCCGGTGCGCAGCCGGTCGAACATCATGTAGCGCCCGCCCCCGACGATCGCCTTCGGCCCCAGCGGCGGGAGCTGAACGCCGTCGGGCGCCGCTCTGAACCCGTCGGCCAGCACCCGCTCGAAGGCGACCGCCGAGCGCATCAGCCGTTCGCGGCTCTTCACCCCGAGGCCAAGTCCCTCGATCAGCACCAGGCGGGTGGACTTGACGTTCCTGCATGCGTCTTCCACGAACGCCTGGCAAGCTCTGTGCACGCGGTTGGCCCAGCCGCGCTCCATCATCCACCCGTCCATCATCCGGCGCTTGGCGCGCGCCACCGCGATGTCGTAGGTGCCCAGGAAGCAGTCCTCCTTGTTGGCGAACTGCTCGTAGAAGGCCCGCCTCGAGACGCCCGCCAGAGCGATCACGTGCGCGACCGTGGTGGCCTTGTAGCCCTGGCGGTGAACGGCCTCGATCATCGCCCCAAATAGTCGTGCGCGTTGATGACGAGCCACCGCATCCCGCCCCATGCCGTGGGGCCCATGCGGCAACCGCCGGTACATCGCGCTCAGCTCCCGCTCGGTTCCAGTCATCCCCACGCTTCCGACCATACAGGATTGCCCAAAGATTGCAAGTTAAAAATTCCGGGATCCATCTGACGTTTCCCATCATCCTGGAGGGGCTACCGATTGGCCAGATTGCCAATCTGTCCGAATAGATGCTTCCGACGGTTTATAGCGCGATAGGTCGCGTCGTGCATTTTGATGGGGCTAGCGACCGGCGAGCTCGACGCGACGCGGCCCGACCCGGAAGCCGGCCCGCTCGAGCGCCGCCTCCCAGCGCGAGCCCAGCACCGGTTCGCCGTCCACCCGCTCGAGCGCGATCCTGGCCGGCAGCCGACCGGCCCGCGCGTGCTCGGCGAGCGCCCCAAGCGCCCGCTCGATGCGAGCGACCGAAGCCGGGAGACACGCGCCTCCGGCGCGAATCCCCGTTTCGGCCAGCGGGCTTGACTGAGCCAGCACCCTCAGCCCCCGGCCCCCGCGCTCCAGGTAGAGCACCGGCTGCGCATCCACCAGAACCACGCTTGCGCCCGGCGCCCGCGGCGGGGACGGCCTGGGTGCTTCCTGCGCATGTCTCTGACTGATGGAGGCATTCCCCTGAGCCGGCCACGGCAAGGCGGCCCCGTATGGTTGTGCCGGATCGGTCGCCGCGAGCACCAGGCAGACCGGGCGGTCCCCCCCGTCATCACGCTGAGCGCGCAGGCGCTCGACGGCGCCCGCGAGCGCGAACTGAGCACCGCCCATGCCCTCGACAAAGTAGCCGCGGCGGGCGACGCCCAATGTCTCCAGGCGGCACAGCTCGGGGTAGAGCGCCGCGAAGCCCCCCGGCACTCCCTCCGCGCGCACCAGCTCGCGCGTGAGGATCCCGTAGCGCTCCAGCAGTAGCTCCGCCTGTGCGCGCAAGCGCTGATTCGAGTCCCGCCCATCCCGGTCGCCAGGGGCCGGCCGATCCATACCACCCGAGAACAGCGACGCCGTCAGCGACCAGCGCCCGGGCGGATAGCCGACCCGTCCGCCGCCGCGGGCAGCCGACCCCCGTCCCGCAAATCGACCTCGGCGACGGGGCATGGCGGATCGAGCGCCCGTCCACCCCGAAGCAGTCCGCTCGCCGCCACCCGGCAGCGGGATCAGGCGGGTCGGCGCGGCGATGGCGGCCTTCGGCGCCGGGTGTGGCGAGCGCAGCGGGGCGAACGCATCGTTGGTCACCTCACCGGCCCACACCAGGTCCCACAGCGCCTCCCCGAGCTCTGGTGCGGCAAGTTCCACATCGGCCAGCAGGTCTGTGAAGAAACACGGCCCTTTCATTAGACGCGCGCGTACGCGCGCGTGTCCGTCGTGGTCTTGCGGCAGCGATCCACGGCGCGGCGGCGGCCCGAGCACGCCCACATCCTCACGGAAGTACAGCGCCACGCGGCCGTCTGAGCGTCCAAGCGCCCCCGCGCCCATCCACACCAGCTCGCCGCCGGCACACAGCTCGTCCATCCATGTCGTCGAGTACGCCCCCACCCGGCGCGGTAGCACCTCAAACTCCCACGTGCGGGGGGTCAATGCGAGACCCTGCAGTGGTAGGAGCGCCTCGCGCAGGCGCTCGACGCCCGCCCCTGCCGCCGCGTGGCGGTCGATCCCCTGCCACGCCGGCAAAAACGACGCAAATGCGCGCTGCTCGGCCGGCTCGATCTCGTTGCGCAGCACCGCGAGCGAGGCCCGCCGCAGGCGTCGCAACACCTCGACATCACACCACTCCCGCCAATCGTCACCCGCCAGGGATGTCGCGGAGGAGGGCGCGCCGCCGGATGTAGGCGAGCCACCGGGAGTCACCGAGCGCGAGAGCCCGCCGGCGGGCGCAGCCAAAGACGCAACGTGACGCAGCGAGGTCGGATCGGGATGCAACTCACCGCGTATGAGCGCCCCCGATCGCTCCAGCTCGCGCAGCCCCGACTCCACCACCGCGGCGCCGAGTCCGTAGCGGACCCGCGGCTGCTCGCTCGTGAACGGGCCACGCGTCGCCGCATAACGACGCAGCAGCCGCCCCAGGGCGTCCGGCATGTCCGCCAGGAAGGCATCGGGCAGGCCGCCCGGCGGGACCGTGCCCAGCGCGTCGCGATACAGGCCCGCGTCGGCCGCGTCGATATAGCGCTCCTCGCCGCCGATCCGCACCCGCACCACCCGGCGCTCGCGCTCGAGCGCAGCCAGCAGCGCCAGCGCGTCGATTCCCTCCAGTACGCGCTCCGTCGCCTCCGCGACACTGAGGTCGCCGAGCAGGCGCAGCGTGTCGTGCAGCTCGTCGCGGTT
>CAYNGQ010000443.1:0-4504 GCA_964396735.1 uncultured Solirubrobacteraceae bacterium
CGCGTTCGCCGCCGCGTAGCTGCCCTGGCCGGGGTTGCCGAACGCCGCCGCCGCCGAGGAGAAGCAAACGAAGCCGCGCAGGCTCATGCCCGCGGTCAGCTCGTGCAGATGCCACGCCCCATCGAGCTTCGCCGCCAGCACCCGGTCGAGCCGCTCGCCCGTCAACGAGTCGAGCACGCCGTCGTCGAGGATGCCCGCGGCGTGCACTACCAGCCCCAGCGGGTGCTCGGCGGGCACCAGCGCGAGCAGCGCCGCCAGCGCGTCGCGGTTGGACACGTCGCACGCGGCGATCCTCACCCGCGCGCCCATGCTCGCCAGCTCCGCCTCCAACTCCGCCGCGCCCGGCGCCTCGCGGCCACGACGGCTGGCCAGCATGATGCTGCGCGCCCCGCGCACACCCACCAGGTGCCGCGCCACGAGCGCGCCGAGGCCGCCCGTGCCGCCCGTCACCAGCACCGTGCCCGCGTCGGCGAGATCGCCCGCTTCGATGTCACCCACCGCCACGCGCGCCAGGCGGGGCGCGAACAGCTCGCCGCCGCGTACCGCCACCTGGGGCTCGCCGCTCGCGAGCGCCGCCGGCAGCGCCGCGCGCGACTCCCCGCCGCCGTCCACGTCCACCAGCACCAGCCGCCCCGGATGCTCGGACTGCGCGGAGCGCACCAGGCCCCACACCGCCGCGCACGCCAGGCCCGGCACCTCCTCCTCGCCCACCGCCACCGCGCGCTCGGTCACCAGCGCCAGGCGCGAACCGGCGAAGCGCTCGTCCACCAGCCACCCCTGCAGCAGCTCCAGCACGCCGCGGACCGCAGCGTGCGCGACGCCCGCCACATCTCCGTCGGCCGACGGCTCCACAGCTCGCTCCACACCGTCCGCTGCCGGCTGCACGGCTGTCCACACGGCCTCCGGCACGTGCTCGTCGCCAGCCGCCACCTCCTCCAACGCCAGCAGATCCATGGCCTCCGCGCTCTTCGCGGCGATCGCCAGCGGTGCCCATTCGACCCCGAACAGCGACTCGCGGTAGCCGCCTCCCTCGCTCGCCAACTGCTCCCGCGGGAGCGGGCGCAGCAGCAGCGAATCGACCGCCGCGACCGGCTCGCCCGCTTCGTCCACCGCCAGCAGCGACACCGCTCCGCCGGCCGTGGGCGCGAGGCGCACGCGCAGCAGCGATGCGCCCACCGCATGCAGTCGCGCGCCACTCCAGGCGAACGGCAGCAGCGGCTCGCCCTCAGCGCCGCCGGCGGCCGCGCCCAACGCGGCCGCGTGCAACGCCGCGTCGAGCAGCGCCGGGTGCAGCCCGAAGGCGCCCGCGCGGGCCTGCTCGTCGGGCGGCAATTCGACCTCGGCGAACACCTCCTCGCCGCGGCGCCACGCGCCCCGCAGGCCCTGGAACAGCGGGCCGTATTCGAGGCCGATGGCCGCCAGTCCCGCGTACAGCTCACCGATCTCCACGCTCTGCGCCTCGGCCGGCGGCCACGCCCGCAGCTCCGCCATGGCCGCCGCATGCGCGTTCGGGAGCGCGTCCGCCGCGTCCGCCGCGTGCTCGTCCGGGAGCGCATCCGCCGCATCCGCCGCCAGCACGCCCTCCGCGTGGCGCACCCACGGCGCCTCCTCGCCGGGCGCGCCCGCGATCGCGTCGCGCTCCCCGCGCGAATAGATGCCGACGCTCCGCGCGAGCGAGCCCGAATCGTCGGGCGCGCCGACCACGACCTGCAGCTGCACCGCCTCGCCCTCGCGCAGCGCCAGCGGCGCCTGCAGCGTCAGCTCCCGCACCAGCCCGCAGCCGAGCCGCGCGCCGGCGTGCAGCGCCAGCTCCAGCAGCGCCGTGCCCGGCAGCAGCGCGACGCCGGCGACCGCGTGCTCGGCCAGCCACGGGTGGGACTCCAGCGACAGCCGGCCGGTGAACAGCCACCCCTCGCCGTCGGCCGGCGCCACCGCCGCGCCCAGCAGCGGGTGCTCGGCGCGCTCCTGGCCGGCCGCCGCCACGTCGCCCACGGACCCGCCGGCGCGCAGCCAGTAGCGCTCCCGCTGGAAGGCGTACGGCGGCAGCGCCACCGGGCGGGCGCCGGCGAACGCCTGCGCCCAGTCGACGCGCGCGCCCCGTACCCACAGCTCGCTCAGACCGGCGAGCAGCGCCCGGGGCTCATCCCGACCGGCGCGCAGCAGCGGCGCCGCGCGCGCCCCGCCACCGGCAACGCCGGCCCCCTCGCCTACACCCCTCCCACTCTCCGCCTCACTTGCCGCGCCGCCACGCTCCACGCATTCGCCGACGATCGCGCTCAACACGCCGTCCGGCCCGAGCTCCAGGAAGCTTTCCACGCCCTCCCCGCACAGCCACTCGATCCCGTCGGCGAAGCGCACCGGCTCGCGCACTTGACGGACCCAGTACGCCGCCGTGCACACCTGCTCCGCGTGCGCGATCGTGCCGGAGACGTTCGACACCAGCGGGATCCGCGGCTCGCTGAACGTCACCGTCTCCGCGACCTGCCGGAACTCCTCCAGCATCCCCTCCATCCGCGGCGAATGGAAGGCGTGGCTCACACGCAGACGCTTGGTGGGGGCGCCCCGCTGCTCCCACACACCCTGCAGCTCCAGCACCGCGTCCTCATCGCCGGAGATCACCACCGCGCCCGGCGCGTTCACCGCCGCCAACGACACCCTGCGCTCCCAACCGGTCAACGCCGCGAACGACTCCAGCACCTCGGCCTCCGGCACGCCGATCGCGACCATCGCGCCACCCTGCGGCAGCGCGCCCATCAACCGCCCGCGCGCCGCGACCAGCCGGCAGGCGTCCTGGAGCGAGAAGACGCCCGCGACGTGCGCCGCGGCCAGCTCCCCCACCGAGTGGCCAATCAGGAAGTCGGGGCGCACGCCCCACGCCTCAACCAGGCGGTACAGCGCCACCTCCAGCGCGAACAGCGCCGGCTGCGCCCACTCGGTGCCATCCAACGCCTGCCCATCCCCCGCGTCGCCCTCGCCGAACACCACCTCGCGCAGCGAACGCTCCAGATGCACGTCCAGGTGGGCGCATGCTTCGTCGAACGCAGCCGCGAACACCGGGAACGCCCTGTGCAGATCGCGGCCCATCCCGGCCCGCTGGGCGCCCTGGCCAGTGAACAGGAAGGCCAGCCGGCCCGCCTGCGCGACCCCCTGCGCAAGATCGTCGGACGCACGCTCCTCGGCGAGCCCGGCAAGACCCTCCAGCAGCTCCCCGCGGCTCTCGCCAAACACGACCGCACGGTTCTCCAGCAACGGGCGGGCCGCGAGCGCGAGCCCCACATCCGCCGGGTCGAGCTCGGGTGCGGCGAGGAACTCGCGCAGGCGGTTGGCTTGCGCGCGCAGGCCCTGCTCGCCGCGCCCGGAGACAATCCACGGCAGAAGGGGAAGGGGAAGGGGAGGGGGAGGGGCGGGGTCGGTGATCGCAGCCCGAGCGCCTGCTGTCACGAGTCCCGGGCCAGGGCTCGCAGCCCCCGGGCTCTCTATCGCGAGTCCCGGGTCGCCCGCGGCGGCCACCGGCTCGCGCGGCGGCGCCTCCTCGAGAATCACGTGCGCATTGGTGCCGCTGATCCCGAACGATGAGACCCCCGCCCGGCGCGGACGCCCGTTGCGCCGCCACGGCCGCTCCTCGCGCAACAGCTCCACACTGCCAGCCTCCCAAGCGACCTGCGTGGTCGGGTGCTCGGCGTGCAGGGTGCGGGGCAGCTCCTCGCGCTGGAGCGCCATCAACACCTTGATCACCCCCGCGATCCCCGAGGCCGCGGCCGCGTGGCCGATGTTCGACTTGATCGAGCCCAACCACAACGGGGAGTCCGCCGGGCGATCCTGGCCGTAGGTCGCCAGCAGCGCCTGCGCCTCGATCGGATCGCCGAGCGTCGTGCCGGTGCCGTGCGCCTCGACCGCATCGACCGCATTTGGGGAGAGACCGGCGTTCGCCAGCGCCTGCACGATCACCCGCTGCTGCGAGGGGCCGTTCGGCGCCGTCAAGCCGTTGCTCGCGCCATCCTGGTTGACCGCGCTGCCCTTCAGCACCCCGAGGATCGGATGGCCGTGGCGCTCCGCATCGGAGAGACGCTCCAGCAGGACCATCCCCGCGCCCTCGCTCCACCCCGTGCCGTCCGCGCCGTCGCCGAAGGACTTGCAGCGCCCGTCCGGCGCGAGACCGCGCTGACGGCTGAACTCCACGAACAGCCCGGGCGTCGCCATCACCGTCACCCCGCCCGCCAGCGCCAGCGAACACTCGCCCTGGCGCAGGGCGCTCGCCGCGAGGTGCAGCGCGACCAGCGAAGAGGAGCAGGCCGTGTCGACCGACACCGCCGGGCCCTCCAGGCCGAACGTGTACGCCACGCGCCCCGAGACGACGCTGCCGAGGCTGCCCGTCAGCAGATACCCCTCGACGCCGTCCCCGCCGGAGGCCGAGGAGGCTCCCAGCCCGTAGCCGCTGGCGCCGACGCCGGCGAACACGCCCGTCGGCGCGCCCCGCAGCGAGAGCGGATCGACGCCGGCATCC
>CAYNGQ010000444.1:0-3253 GCA_964396735.1 uncultured Solirubrobacteraceae bacterium
GAAACAGATGGGGTGCGCTTCGTGGGCCGTGTCGACGATGTCCGCTTGGCCGAGCTGCGGGCGGGGGCGGCGCTGGCGCTGGTGCCCTCGCGCTCCGCGGAGACGTTCGGCCTGGCGGCGGCCGAGGCGATGGCCGTGGGCCTGCCGGTGGCGGGCAGCCGTGTGGGCGCGCTGCCGGAGCTGCTGGAGGAGCAGGCAATGGCACCCCCGGGCGACGCGCGCGCGTTGGCGGAGGCGATCGAACGGGTGCGCGGCGACCCCGACGCAGGCGAGCGCGCGCGGGAGCGGATTCGCGCTCTGTGCGCCCCCGAGGTCGTCGCCGGGCGGTTGGCGGAGATTTACAGGGGGACGGCGGCTCTACACTACGCCCGGTCATGACGACCGTCGGCATCGTCGGGTTGGGCTACGTGGGTCTGCCGCTGGCGGTGGCGTTCGCGCAGCAGGGCTGCGACGTGGTGGCGGTTGACGTCGATCCCCGCAAGGTGCAGGCGATCGAGGCGGGGGAGTCGTACATCGAGGACGTGCCATCCGCGCAGCTGCAGGCGGTGGGGGAGCGGATCCACGCGACCACGCGCTACGCCCGGCTGGAGCGGGCGGATGCGGTGCTGGTGTGCGTGCCCACGCCGCTGACGCGCAACCGCGAGCCGGATCTCGGCCCGCTGCTCGACGCCACGCACGCGCTGGCGGATGTGCTGCAGGCCGGCCAGCTGGTGGTGCTGGAGTCCACCACCTACCCGGGCACCACCCGCGAGCGGATGCTGCCGATCTTGGAGGAGGAGTCTGGTCTGGTGGCCGGCCGCGACTTCCACCTCGCCTTCTCTCCCGAGCGGGTCGACCCCGGCCGCACCGATTTCACGCTGCGCAACACCCCGAAGGTGGTGGGCGGCCTGACCGAGGCGTGCGCGGAGCGCGCGGAGAGCCTGTACGGGCTGGTGTGCGACGAGATCGTGCCGGTCTCGAGCCCCGAGGCGGCGGAGCTGACGAAGCTGCTGGAGAACATCTTCCGCTCGGTGAACATCGCGCTGGTGAACGAACTGGCGATGCTCACCGACCGCATGGGGATCGACATCTGGGAGGTGGTCGACGCGGCGGCCACCAAGCCGTACGGGTTCATGCGCTTCGACCCCGGTCCTGGAATGGGCGGCCACTGCCTCCCGGTCGATCCGTTCTATCTCACCTGGCGCGCGCGCGAGTTCCATATGTCTACTGAGTTCATCGAGCTGGCGGGCAAGGTCAACCAGCAGATGCCCTACCACTGCGTGATGAAGGTGGAGCGCGCCCTCAACGACGCGGGCCTTCCGGTCAAGGGCACGCGGATCGCGGTGCTCGGCGTCAGCTACAAGCCGGGCGTGGGCGACGTCAGGGAATCCCCGGCGCTGAAGATCATCGCGTTGCTGGGCGCGCTGGGGGCGGAGCTCTTCTACCACGACCCCCACGTCCCCGAGCTGCCGGAGTTCGACCTGCGCAGCGTGCCTTTGGAGGAGGCGCTGCGCGACGCCGACCTCGCGCTGATCGTGACCGCCCACCCCACCGTCGATCACGCGCTCGCCGCCGAGCGGGCGCGCGTGGTGGTGGACCTGCGCGGGGTCACACGGAACGCCGTGGCGGCCAACGCGGTGCGGCTGTGAGGCCGGGGTTGACAGCGACGCGTCGCGGCGGGGTAGGATGCCCCGCCCCCGACAGCTTGGCAAAGAGGCATACCCGCGTGGACGATCCCCTACCCCCCGACAGTGACTGAGGAGCGTCGCCTCACCCCCGACCCACGCGGCCCGGGGCTACTGCTCGGCGAGGGCGTGGAGATCGGCGCGGACGTGTCGTTCGGCGCCTACGTGGTTGTGCACGCCGGCACGGTGGTTGGCGCCGGCTGCGTGATCGAGGACCACGCGGTGCTCGGCAAGCGCCCGCGCCTCGCTCGCAGCTCCTCCGCGAAAGGCGAGGTGGGTCGGTTGGAGCTGGGCGAGCGGGTGACGGTGTGCGCCGGCGCGGTCGTGTTCGCAGGCGCCACGATCGGCGATGAGGCGATCCTCGGCGACCAGTCGTACGTACGCGAGCGTGCCATGGTCGGCGAGGGCTCGGTGATCGGCAGGGGCAGCGTGGTCGACAACGACGTGCGGGTGGGCGCGCGCGTGAAAGTGCAGACCAGCGTCTACCTCACCGCTTTCACGACGATCGAGGACGACGTGTTCGTCGGCCCCGGCGCGACCACCACCAACGACAACGCGATGGCCCGCCACGACGACTCGACCCCGCTGCGCGGTGCCACCCTGCGCCGCGCCTGCCGCGTGGGCGGCGGTACGGTGCTGACTCCGGGCGTGGAGATCGGCGAGGAGGCGTTCATCGCCGCCGGCGCGGTCGTCACCCGCGACATCCCCGCCCGCGCCGTCGCAATCGGCGTCCCCGCCCGCATCGTGCGCGAGGTCCCCGCCGAGGATTTGCTGGAGCGCTGGCGCGACTGAGCTTGCGGCGCCCTCCCCGCGGCTGGGGGGCGGCGCGGTCGGATGCGGCGCGGCCATGCGCGCGTGCCTCGCGGTGGCGCGGAATGCGCGCCGGCGCGCGGCAGCAGCGCCCGGGGCCCCACGAGCGACGGCTCATTTGATCACCAGGATCTGCGGGTGGGTGGCGAGTATCACCTGCTCGAAGACGTAGTCGAACGAGCCGAAGGCGAGGAACGAGAGGACGACCGCCTGGTTGACGGCGCGGCCGACGCCCTCGGCGCCGCCGGAGGCGGTCATGCCCTTGTAGCAGCAGATGATCGAGATGATTGCCCCGTAGATGGTGGCCTTCAGCATCGAGCCCCACATGTCGGTGATGTCGGCGTTGGCGAACAGGTTGTTCCAGAACGGCCCCAGCGGATAGCCGTTGACATGCTCTGCCAGCAACCCGCCGAAAATGCCGAACAGGATCGCGTAGACGTTGAACAGGCCGGTGGCCAGCATCAGCGCGAGGAAGCGGGGGACGACGAGGTTCTTGACGGGGTCGACGCCGAGCACGAGCAAAGCGTCGAGCTCCTCGCGAACCTTGCGCGCGCCGAGGTCGGCCGTGATCGCGGTGCCGGCAACTCCCGCGAGCACGATCGCCGTCACGGCCGGCCCGATCTCGCGGATCGAGGCGAGCACAAAGATCCCGCCGAGGCGGTCGAGCGCGCCGAACAGGGTGAGGAAGTTCGCCGCCTGCAGGCCGGGCGCGGCGTAGCAGATGCAGACGGTGGAGATCAGCAGCGGGAACCAGCACAGCCGCAGCGCGAACAGGAACT
>CAYNGQ010000445.1:0-2242 GCA_964396735.1 uncultured Solirubrobacteraceae bacterium
GGCGCAGGGGTGGCTCGCCGAGGAGCGCTGGGCCGGCTCGCGGCTGGTGGTGGTTACGCGCGGCGCGGTGGCCGTTCGCGATGGCGAGACGGTTGCGGGGTTGCCCGCCGCCGCCCTGTGGGGCCTGGTGCGCTCGGCGCAGTCGGAGCATCCGGGGCGGCTTGCGCTGGTCGACGTCGACGGCGAGCCGGCGTCGTGGGAGCTGCTGGGTGCGGCGCTCGCCGACGCTGACCGATCGCAGATCGGTGTGCGGATGGGTGAGGTGCTCGTGCCGCGGTTGGCGAGGGTGGGCGCCGGCGGCGCGTTGACGCCACCGGTGAGCGGGCCGGCTTGGCGGCTTGAAGTGGCGGGGAGAGGCACCCTGGAGAACCTGGCCCTCGTCGAGTGCTCCGAGATCGATCGGCCACTGGAGCAGGGGATGGTCCGCGTCGCGATGCGGGCGGGCGGGATGAACTTCCGCGACGTGCTGATCGCGCTGGATGTCTATCCCGGCGCGGCACAGATCGGTAGCGAGGGCGCGGGGGAGGTGATCGAGGTCGGCCCGGGGGTGAGCGATCTCGCGCCCGGCGATCGTGTGATGGGTCTGTTCGAGGGCGCGTTCGCTCCGGTGGCGGTGACCGACCGGCGTCTGCTGGTGCGGATGCCGGATGGATGGTCGTTCACCGAAGCCGCCACGGTCCCGGTCGTGTTCCTGACGGCGTACTACGGACTGGTCGATCTGGCGCAGGTGCGCCGCGGCGAGACGTTGCTGGTGCACGCCGCCACCGGCGGGGTCGGCATGGCGGCCGTGCAGCTGGCGCGCCACTGGGGCGTCGAGCTGCTGGCGACCGCGAGCCAAGGGAAGTGGGAGACGCTCAGATCGCTGGGGTTCGGCGAGACGCAGATCGCATCCTCGCGCACGCTGGAGTTCAGGGAGCGGTTCCTGCAGGTCACCGGCGGCCGGGGCGTGGACGTGGTGCTCGACTGCCTCGCGCACGAGTTCGTGGACGCAACGCTCGAGCTGCTGCCGAGGGGTGGGCGCTTCATCGAGATGGGCAAGACCGATGTGCGCGACGCGAGCGAGGTCCTCGCCCAGCATCCCGGCGTGGCATATCGCGCGTTCGATGTGCTCGACGCCGGGCCTGAGCGCATCCAGGAGATGCTGGGCGAGCTGGTGGCGCTGTTCGCGCGCGGGGTGCTTGCGCCGCTGCCGGTCACGACCTGGGACGTGCGCCGCGCGCCCGAGGCGTTCCGGTTCCTGAGCCAGGCGCGTCATACCGGCAAGCTCGTGCTGCGGATGCCGGCCGCGATCGAGCCCCACAGCACCGTGCTGATCACCGGCGGCACGGGCGGCTTGGGCGCGCTGCTGGCTCGCCACCTGGTCGGCGAGCACGGGGTCCGCAGCCTGCTGCTGCTCAGCCGCCGGGGGCTCGAGGCCGATGGCGCTGCCGACCTGCGGGCGCAGCTCACGGAGCTGGGCGCGCGCGTGACGGTGGCCGCGTGCGATGTGAGCGATCGCGGGCAGCTCGCCGCGCTGCTCGCGGACGTTCCCGCGGAGTACCCGCTCGGCGCGGTGGTGCACGCCGCCGGAGTCCTCGACGATGGCGTGATCGAGTCGCTGACGCCGGAGCGCGTCGATCGCGTGCTCGCTCCCAAGGTCGACGCGGCGTTGCATCTGCACGAGCTGACGCGTGACCTCGACCTGTGGGCGTTCGTGATGTTCTCCTCGCTCGCCGGCACCTACGGCGCCCCCGGCCAGGGCAACTACGCCGCCGCGAACGCCTTCCTCGACGCGCTCGCCGCCCATCGCCGCGCGCTTGGTCTCGCGGCGAGCTCGCTGGCGTGGGGCCTGTGGGCCCTGGACAGCGCAATGACCGGCGAGCTGACCAGGGTCGACCGCATGCGCATGGAGCGCGGTGGCGTCAGGGCGCTGTCGAGCGCGGAGGGCCTCGAGCTGTTCGACGCCGCTCACTGGGTCGACGAGACGCCGCTGATCCCGGCACGCCTCGACGTTCCGGCCCTGCGCGCGCTGGCGAGGGCAGGCGAGGTGCCGCCGCTGCTGCGCGGCCTCGTCCGCGCCCCCACCCGCCGCGCGCGACCCGGTGCGCGCTCCCTGGCGGAGCGTCTGGCGGCGCTCTCGGTGGGTGAGCACCAGCGCGCCGTCATGGCGCTGGTGCGGGCCGAGACGGCGATCGTGCTGGGGCACGAGTCCGCGGATGCGGTGGACGCTCAGCGGGCGTTCAAAGAGCTTGGGTTCGACTCC
>CAYNGQ010000446.1:0-2428 GCA_964396735.1 uncultured Solirubrobacteraceae bacterium
GAGATCACGCTCACCGCCACCAACGCGCTTGGCTCCAGCTCCCAGCAGTTCACGCTGACGGTCGTGGGCCTGCACGTCACGACCGGCTCGCTGCCCACGGTGACTCCCGGCGTGGAGTACAGCTATCAGCTGGAAGCGATCGGCGGCGTGGCCCCGTACGCGTGGAAAGTGTCGCCGGGGACGTTGCCCAAAGGCCTGCAGCTCGGCGCCAAAGGGCGGCTGTATGGGAAGGTGAGCGCGCGCAACTACCCGCACGCCGAATCGTTCCCGATCACGGTGACGGTCACCGACGCAAGCAAACCCACCCATCAGAAAGTCACCGCCAACCTGGTCGTGAACGTGTCGTAGACGCGGTAGCCTTCACCGTGTGACCGCCAGCCAGTGGGCAGGGATGGGAACCCGCCCGCCCGGAACCCACCCGCCCCGCAAACCCCACGCGCGCGAGCTGTTCGCGCCGCTGGGGCGCAACTACGACCGCGTGGCGACGCTGCTGAGCTTCGGCCAGGACCCGCGCTGGCGGCGGGCGATGGTCGCGGCGATCGACGCGGCGCCGAGCGAGCGCGTGCTCGACGTGGCGACCGGCACGGGGATGGTGGCGCAGGAGCTGGTGCGCCGCTACGGCTGCAGCGTGGTGGGGCTCGACCAGAGCCCGGGGATGCTGACCGGCGCCCGGGCGCGCCTGGCGGCTGATTCGGCGCTCGCGGCGCGGGTGTCGCTGATCGAGGGCGAAGCCGAGCGGCTGCCGTTCGCCGACGCGGAGTTCGACCACCTCACGTTCACCTACCTGCTGCGCTACGTCGAGGACCCCGCCGCGACGCTGGTGGAGCTCGCGCGCGTCGTGCGCCCGGGTGGCCGGATCGCGATGCTCGAGTTCGCGGTGCCGCCCAACCCGCTGTGGCGCGCGGCGTGGCGGCTCTACACCCACGTGGGGCTGCCGGTGCTGGGCCGGCTCTTCTCGCGCGAGTGGTGCGCGACGGGGAGCTTCCTCGCGCACAGCATCCCCGACTTCTACGAGCGCCTCCCGCTGGAGCGGGTCGTGCGGCTGTGGCGCGAGGCCGGTATCCACGGCGTCCAGGTCAGGCGCATGAGCCTCGGCGGCGGCGTGGTGATGTGGGGCACGAGGGGCGCCGCGCGCACGCAGGCCAGCCCACCCGGAGACGGACCCGGCGATGCCACTGAGACGGCGACCGATGCCGACTGAGACAGCGACTACGCAGGGATCGGTCGCGAAGCCACTGGACCGCCCTGCCTTCTACGCCCTGCGCCCGGGCGGCTGGCGCGACCTGGTGACCGTGCTGCACCCGCCGTACACCGCCTGGAACCTCGCCAACGTGGCGATCGGCGCGGCGGTCGCGCCGCACCTGTACGGCGGGCGGCTGCTGGCTACGCTCGCCGCGTTCCTGCTCGGCGTGGGCGTGTGCGCGCACGTGCTCGACGAGCTCAACGGCCGCCCGCTCGGCACCCACCTCTCGGAGCGCACGCTGGTGGCGATGGCGGCGGTATCGCTCGCGGGCGCGGTGGCGATCGGGGTCGTGGGGGCGGTCACGATCTCGCTGACGCTGATTCCGTTCGTGTGCGCGGGGGCGTTCATCGTGCTCGCCTACAACCTCGAGTGGTGGGGCGGCCGCTTCCACACCGCCTTCTGGTTGGCGGCCTCGTGGGGAGCGTTCCCGGCGCTGACCGGCTACTGGGTCAACGCGCCGGAACTGCCGGCCGATCTCCGATCGGGGGTCGCCGCGGTGCTCGCTGCCGTGGGCTGCTTCATGATGACGCTCGCCCAGCGGCGCCTCAGCACCCCCGTGCGCGAGCTGCGCCGGCGCACCGTCTCGGTCGAGGGGGCGCAGCGCCTGATGGATGGCACGATCGTGCCGCTCGACGCGGCCCGCCTCGCGGCGCCGGCCGAGGGGGCGCTCAGGGCCTGCGCGCTGGCGATGGTGCTGCTGGCGACAGGCCTGGTACTGGCGAGGCTGTGATGGTGCAGCTGGGCGTGGGTCTCGTGCCTTGCGAGGCGGTGAGCTGGAGCAGCGGGTGCGCCCGCGGGCTGTAAGAGTTCGAGCGCGATGAGCGAGATCCCCCTGCTGGCGGTCCCCAACGTCTCCGAGGGCCGCGACCCCGGGAACGTGGAGGTGATCGCTGCCGCCTTCATGGTTGGCGGCGCCACACGGCTGCTGGACGTGCACCGAGACGCGGACCACCACCGCGCGGTGTTCACGCTCGCCGGCAGCCCGGGGTCGCTGGCGGACGCGCTGGCGGCGGGCACGGCAGAGGCGGTACGGCGCGTGGACATCGGCGACGGGCGTGGCGCACATCCCCATGTGGGCGCGGTGGACGTGGTGCCGGTGGTTTACCTCGAAGCGGGGCTGCGGGGCGCCGCATGCGCGGAGGCGCTTGTGGCAGCCGAGAAGATCGGGGCGCTCGGCGTGCCGGT
>CAYNGQ010000447.1:0-6760 GCA_964396735.1 uncultured Solirubrobacteraceae bacterium
AGATACACGATGCCCCACTTGCCGTCGGGCCAGGGAACGTAGGTCTTGACGCAGTTGGGCAGGCTGGTCCGGTCCTGGGCTTCGGTGTCACAGGCGAGCAACTCGTCGATAGGCTGACCGTCTCGCTCGAGTTCGGCCCGCTTGCTCGCGGCTGCGGTTCGGCCGGCATCGGTGCTGGAGCGCAGATCCTCCTTCCACACCGCCTCGTCGAAGCCGACGGAGGCGTGGGCCCGGTCGCCTGGCATTGTCTACCCCTCGCCGTCAGCCGGCAGGACGGGTCCGTACTCACTCTCCAGATCGGCGAGCGTGGCCGGGGTATGGCCAAGCCGGCCCAGTATCGCCTCCGCCGATGTGTCGGGGACGAGCGTCAGCTCGCCATCGGGACGCTCGTCCTTGACGATGTAGTCACCGGCGATGTCGCCGCTGAGCGTGACGTGAGCCGACTTGCTCATGCTCAGATGATCGCAGGTGATCCGGCCCTTTCGCAAGCTACGGGTCCGCGCCTCACTCGCCGACATGAGTCGTCCTGCGATTCGCTCTTCGCTATGAGACGAAAAGTCCGGGCTCGATGCCGGAAGCCCACGCCTGCACGGTTGCCCAATCGTCGATCGAGCAGTCGGCCGGCCCCCGGCCCGGCTCCCGCTGCACACCCTGTCACACCCCTTGTGGGTTGACAGGGTGTGCCAAGCTGCGCGCGGCGGGGGCCGGGGGACTGCGCTCCACCGCGTTCGGGGCCCCCAACCAGGCGCCAGCCTGGTTGGGGAGCGGCGGACGATCGACCGTAACTTGCCTTTTGCGCTGGGTGGCGCAGTCACGCTTCGTCGCGGGGCATGGAGGCCCCGCGCCCGGGCGGCTGGGTGGCTCACCGACGCACGCGGATGATCCCCTCCCCTACTGCCAGAGCAAGAAGAATCCGTCGTGAAACATCGGGGACGGGCAGGCGTCAGCTATGGACAGGTTCTGCGCGCAGAATGCTGGCGCTGCCGTCGGCGGCGACGAGCACGACGACGCGGTCTTCGTCGATCGCCCTTCTGATCGCGGCCCCCGTGCGCGGCCCGTCGGCGTTGATGAAGACGGCGCGGTCGGGGTAGGGCGAGCGTTCTTCGATCGCCAGCTCGATCGCTTCCTCCATCACCCGCATCGCGGGCGAGTCGCCATTGTTCGTGCTCATCTTCTGCGCCATGACTGGATCATTGGTAGCAGACCTCGGACGCCGTTCGATCGGCGTTTGCGGTCAAGGGAGGACCTCTCTCGGATGGTTGACGCGGACCAGCACGGGCGGCTGCTCGGCACCGGGGGTGATGATGACGGCCTGCCCGGTCCCCAGGCGCTTGATGCGGGAGGGGTGGATCTCGTACTCGTGGCCGCGGCGGCGGCTGCCCTTGCCGCTCGCGCCGCCGGCGAGCATGCCGTCCTCGGTCTGCTCGGTCGTCACCCACACCGGCTTCGTACCGGCCATCGCGGCGATCAGCTCGGCCGACTCGGGCACGTTCTGGCGGTGCGCGATCAACGTGGCGATGTTGCCGAGCACCTGCTCGCGCAGCGCTCCGTCCTCGGTGCCCCTCAGGTCCGCGAGCTCCTGGGTGCCGAGGATCAGGCTGATGCCTGCCGAGCGGGCGCGGCCGAAGAGCCGCGCGACCGGCTCCGCGGCGATCGCGGAGAACTCGTCGATCATCACGACCGTGGGGATCGGCTGGTGCTGCAGGCGCCCGACGAGCGTGACGAGATCGATCACGACCGCGCCGGCGAGCATCGCGCTCAGCAACATCCGGCGATCCGCGTCGAGGCTCATGTAGACGACCGCGCGATCGTCCACCGCCTGGTGGATGTCGAGCGTCGGGCGGTCGAGGTTCGGCTCGAGCCACGGGCGCAGATCCGACTCCGCGAGGATCGCCAACCGGTCCCGGACACCGGCCAGCTCGCGCCGCTGGCGATCCCCGAGCGAGTCCAGATACGCCTGCACCGGCTCGGCCTCGCTCTCGGGGAGCTTGCGGGCGCTGACCTCCAGCTCGCGGGAGTCCATGTGCTCCATCAGCGACACCGGCGTGACCTCCACGCCGGCGGCCGCATCACGCGCACCGCGTGGCCGATGTAGCGCTGCGCCTGGCGCAGGTAGTGCGGCTCGGTGAACACCTCCCCCGCGAGCGCCTTGTCCGCGATCTCCGAGTCGCTGCCCTGCGCGTAGGGGTTGTACGCCAGCGGTCCCTCCGGGGTCCACTGCAGGAACTCGGCGCCCACCCGGTCGGCGGCGATCTGCAGCTCGTGGCAGAGCAGCCGATCGCCCTTCGGGTCGATCACCACCGCGCCGTGACCCTGCTCGATCAGCCGGCACGCCACCCACGTCTCGCTCACCGTCTTGCCGGCGCCGGTCGCGCCGAGCACCAGCGTGTGCGAGCCAGACTCATAGCCGACCGGGATCGAGATCGCCATCCCGCGCTCATCGCGGCCCACGATGAGCCGTTCGTTGTGAACCCAGCTGCCGGACTCGCGCAGCTGGCGCTCCTGCTCGCGTCGACGCATCACGTCGCCGATCCCCACCCGCGCATTCGCGGCCTCGGCATGATCCGCGCCGTGTGCGATGTCTTCGCGCTGCCAGCGCGCGCCGACGATACAGCCACGCGTCGCCACCGCGAGCACCGCGAATCCCACCAGCGGGCTGAGCTCCCACAGCACAATCCCAGCCGGGAAGCCCAGCATCGCCCATGTCCAGCTGAGCCCATATTCACGCAGCATCCGCGCGGCGAGGATGCCCCCGCCGAACACGGCGCCGATCCCGACCACGATGAAGAGCAGCAGCTCGCTAAACATTGACGGCCTCCCGTCCCTCGGCGGCCAGCAGCGCCGCGGTCTCCCCCAGCGGCAGCACCGTGATCTGGTCCCCCGCCCGCGTCTCCCCCACCGCGCGGCTCACGGCGCGCGCCGCCTGTGGGGTGGCGAGGTAGTACACGCCGTGCACATGTCGCGCGCGGGCCCAGCCACGACAGATCACCGCCAGCCGCGCGGGCGCCTTCACCGACAGCTCGACCTCCACTGCCAGGAGCCGCCCCTGCGGCGAGAGCAGCGCGAGGTCTGGCCGGTGCAGCGCCGGGCGGCCACCCGGCAGCTCCCCCACCCGCGCCG
This sequence comes from uncultured Solirubrobacteraceae bacterium, assembly GCA_964396735.1. Lineage (GTDB taxonomy): Bacteria > Actinomycetota > Thermoleophilia > Solirubrobacterales > Solirubrobacteraceae > Palsa-744. The sequence continues at coordinate 3,121 of CAYNGQ010000447.1, forward strand.
AGGCCAGCAGCTCCCCCTTGTCGCGCTCGTGCGCGCGGATCTCCCGCTCGCTTAGCACCTGCCAATCGGGGAGGCCCTGGTGCAGGGTCACCGCGGCCTGCGCGACCTCCCAGGCGTGCTCGTACCCGCCGGGGCGCACGCGGTGGACGCCGAGGCGCTCCAGGCCACGCCAGCGCAGGCCCGCCGCCGTCGCCGTATACACGCCCGGCTTACGGAACAGCAGCATCCGCTGGTCAAGCAACCCGTCCGCGACTAGCTGCCCCAGCCGCTCGTACGCCCAGCTGCGGCCCATCTCGAAGCGGCCCATCACATGCTCCGCGCCCGCCGCACCCAGCCGGCCGACCCAACCCACGATCTCCGCGTCGTTCTCGGTTTGCATGACTACCTCCGCTCGCAGGGGAAACTTCCGTTTCCCTTACTCCGGCCATCCGGGGCTGAGCGGGACAGTGGTGGGTACGACGCTGGCGTGCGCTATCGCGGCGCAACTGCGCAGACCCACGCGGCGCCCCTGACCGCCCGTTCACACCGTCTCGGTCGCTGCCCGCTTCGTCCGCCGCCTGGCGCTGCTCCCTCACCATTCTCGCCCGCGCACCGCCCTTTCGCCCCCGCCTCGGCGTCGCCGCGCCCGCACCCCTTTTCGTCTTTCTACTTTCTTTCTCTTCTCTCTGCTCTTCCTGCCCTGCCACTCCCCTCTCTTGTTCTCTTTGGATTCGTCCTCTTCCCTTTTTTCATCTCCTCACTCTCCCGTCCCATCCCTGGTTGGTTCTTGACCACCCGCACTCGACGTTGGGGGTGGGTGGTCAAGAAGCGCGCCAGCCCATCGGGGCAGGTGGGACGGGCCGCGTCAACGGATTTGGTTTCCGCGGTGCGTTCCGTGCGCGAATCCGGGCTTGCCATGCCCGTGGGGAGGGGCAGGGCAGGCCACCGTCGCCAACCCGCGGCTGAGGTCGCCGAGAGGCCGCTCATGCGTCACCTGGCTGTGCGCTTAAGGCTCGACGCGCACGACAGTCTCCACTCGGTCGATCGCGCGATCGAATGAGACGACCTTGCGCACACCGGTGGCCTCGGCGTTGGCGACCAAATACGCCTCCGCGAAGTCCAGGCGCTCGCGCTCGTATAGCTCCAGGGCACGGAGCAGGAGCGGGGCATCGATCACCGCGACCGACGGCAGCGCGATCGCAGCACGCATCAGCGTCGCCACCCGCGCGCGCTCCACCTCGTAGAAAGACTCCAGCACATACACACACTCCGCCACCACCAGATCAGCCAGCATCAGCCGCTCATCGCCGGCCAACGCCGCCGTCGCGCGCGCGGCCATCTCGGGTGGGTCACCCGTGAGATGCCGGACGAGCACGTTCGTGTCGAGGAACGCGCTCAGCGGCGCCTCTCTGCCCGCACGTTTCGCGTGCGGCGCAGAACCTCATCCCACGGCGTGCCACGCTTGGCGGCGGGCACCGCGACCGAGCCCGCCAGCTGGATGAAATCAGGCGTCTTGGCAAGCACCGCGCGGCTGCGCTCGACGCGGAACACCACCTCGTCGCCCTCCTTCAGATCTAGCGCATCGCGCACGCGCTTGGGAATCGTGATCTGCCCCTTCGATGTCAGGCGTGCGGCGGCATCCATTGCATTCTCCTTACTGAAACGACAATGTAAGGATAACATCGCCGGTGAGTCCTTCCGGGAGCCGTTGCCTACGGCTATCCCGGAGTGCGCGACGGTTCATGGACAAACTACGGGCCAGGTCGCTTGAGGAATGCGTCTACAACCCGGAGGCGTTGCTACGAATTAGGTCCGAAGAATACTGCGACCTTGTCGACGACCCCTCGGACGGTCTGGATGAGCCCGTTTAGCTTCTCAGTCGAGACCTGCTGCTCCCAAAAGGCCAACTCGTATTTGTAGAGAGTGCCCATCGGTCGCATCTTGCCACGGATGCGGAACAGCTCGTTACCAGCCTTGACCTCCCCGGGCACGACGATCGCTTCTTGGCCGATTCGGAGGTCCGTTAGGAGCGTCACGGCGGGTCGCACGAGGCGGTGCTTGTCGATGTTGTCGAGTTCGGCCAGCAACTCAAGATTTTCGCGTAGGAGGTTGGCTGGTTTCTTGTGCGGCTGAAACCAGTCGATCATGACGAGTGCGTCCTCGTTCTTGATGCCCTTGACCATGGCGTTGTAACGTGAGAGAGAGCGACCGACCGGCTTTTCGCCAAAGATCGGCCACGCTGTTCGTCTGCCGGGCTTACCGTTGTCCAGTCGGACAAGCTGATAGGCGAGATAGTCAAGCGCCGACCGTAGATTGTGGACGAGGTCGCCGGCGAGTAGCGAGAATCGGAGTGGTATCTCTGCGACCGACTCGCAGTAGACGACGGTCCATGTATCCCCGAGGTCGTCTGTCTCCTCCTGCCGTCTCGGCCTAACGAGGCCGCCCGGAAGCCTGAACTGCATGCCCTCCATCTGGAGGGCCATAAACAGCTCCTCGGCGCGAGCGACCTTCAGCCGACTACCCGTGAGCCCAGGGTCTAACCCCTTCGATACGACTGGTTTGGACTTGCACGAGGAGCCAAAGCCTACACAGCAGACTCAGCCGAAGAAGGGCGAGCCGATCACGATCCCCGCGCCCAAGAGGTGGCTGCCCCCGGAAAACCGTTCGTCAGGTCTTGGTCCCTCCTCGACCCCGGCGTCGGTGTAAAGGGAGATGGCGAGTGATGCCACCACCCCAAAGGTCCCCCCGATGCCGCCCGCTGCGATCCTCGCGGCGCTCGACACGTTCGCGCGGGTCACGCACGAGCGCCATCCCGGTGTTGTACTCGTGCCGCTAGGAGACGTAAGGTCGAATGGGGCCGTTGTCGCGGCCGCGGCGGGGGAGGTCGTCCGGCCCTTCGCCGCGCCAGAGGATCGTGACTCGCTCCTCGACCGGGATGCGGGCGTGGCCGCGCTCGATGATCACCGTGTCAATGGAGCTGCCGAGGATGCGCTTGCGATCCTCGATCGGTAGGTCCTCGTAGCCCTCGATGATCTCCGCGCTCGGCGCCGCGGCGCTCGCGCGCTGCAGCTCAGCCTGAGCCTGGTTGACCGCGGTGGCGCGCGCTTCCAGCGCGGCGTGATAGCTGCCGCCGAGCACGCGGCGGGCAGTCAGGTCGCTGGCGAATACTGTGAGCTCCTCTTCCGCAGCTTTGAGCGCGGCCGCGGCCCGCTGAAGGGCGTCGGTGTCCTGCTTGACCGCAAGCGCCTGCTGGGTCATCTGCTCACGCCAGAGGGTCTCCACGTAGCGCTCGAGCTTGTGCCTGGCGATGCTCGCGGGCTGCGGGCAGACGCCGGCGGTGTGAATCGTGCGGCAGCGGTAGGTGGGGATGTCCCCGCCCTTCGTGCGCGACAGCTGCGGCGCGAGCACGTAGCGGCAGCCAGCGCAGCGGGCGATCCCACCCAGCAGGTTCGGCTGTCTGCTGCGTGGAGCGGCGCGCACCGGCGCGAGGTTGGCGGCCTGCCACTCCGCGACGGTCACGATCGCCGGATGGGCGTCGGCGTTGACGGCCTCTCTCCGGTAGGCCTCACCGAGGTAGACACGGTTTTTGACGATGCGATCGACCATCGGCGGCGTCCAGCGTCCTGCGTTCGGACGCGGCGCGAGCTTGTCGAGGCGACGG
>CAYNGQ010000448.1:0-6245 GCA_964396735.1 uncultured Solirubrobacteraceae bacterium
ACGATCGCGCCGATCGAGACGAGCGCGGCGTACGCCCAGTAGGCGCCGCTGGAGACTCCCACCAGAACACCGGCCACCCCGCCGGCAACCGCGGGAACGACACCACCCAACACGACCTGCGCGGGACGCGGACGGTCGCGAAACAAAACCGGCTCGTACATCAGACCCCCTCCTCGGACTGTAGCCCAGGCTATCGACCGGAGATGTCTCGTGCCGCGCGGTGGATCGAGAGCGCCAGTAGCCCGAGTACCGCGAGCGGCATCACCCACCATGCGGAGATCGCCGCGGCGGCGAGGATCGCGGTCAGCCCGAGGGCCACGACGACCCCGGCCGCGGTGCGCCAGTCATCGCCCGCGACAAACTCCCATACGGCGCGGAGGAATATCTGCACTTGCTTCATGCGGTCACGGGTGTGTTCACAACGGGTTGGGCGGGGTCGTCTGGACCTGCGTGAGAGATGTCGGGTAGGCGATGCGGCTCAGAGCCCTGGCCATCGCGAGCACGGCGATCAGCACACCCGGGACGATCGCCAGCAGAGCGGCGTCGCCACCCGGCCAGCTCGCGCCGGCGCCCTCGGCGCCCCAGAACATCCCGAAGGAGGTGAGCATCACGCCAACCACGAGCTTCATCGTGTTCTCCGGAACTCTGGCCAGCGGGGCTCGCGCGGCGGCGCCCGCGGCGACGACGAGGAGCACGGCGAGTCCGGCGGCAGCGGCGGCCAGGGGAACGCGGTGCTGGTTGGCGCCGAAGGTGAGCACTATGAACGCCACCTCCAGGCCCTCGAGCAGCACGCCCTTGCAGGCGATCGTGAAGGCGTAGCCGTCCAGGCCCGCGCGCCGGCCTCCGGCCGCGCGTGCGGCCTGTGTCTCCTGCTCGTAGATCTGCAACTCGTCGTGCTTGGCCTTCAGCCCGGCGGCGCGCAGGATCGCCTTGCGCAGCCACTGCAGGCCGAAGATCAACAGCAGACCGCCGACGATCACCCTCAGCACACCGATCGGCAGCGAGGTGAGCGCTGGGCCGAGCGCGGCCACGATCACGGCGAGCGCGAGCGCCGCGGCGCCGACGCCGCTCATCGCGGATGACCAGCTGCGCGTGGTGCCCACGGCGAGCACGATCGTCAGCGCCTCGACCGCCTCGACCGTGCAGGCGAGGAACACCGACAGGGCAAGCCCGATGTCCGCTCCGCTCATGTGCGTGATCGTCCCGGTGGAAGGCTCGTCGTCTGCTTCACTCGCCGCGTTGCTCCATGCACCGAACGGTATCGCCGCCTCACCCAAGCTGCTCGACCACCTCGTAGGCACCGTCGAGAAGCGCCTCCTCGACGTTCTGCGTGTGGGGTCCTCGACCCGACGTCGGCTCGAGGCTCAGGTCAGCGGTCGGCTAGGCGATCGCACCCGGGGTCTCGTCTTTGAGCATCTGTGCGATCTGCTCGCGCAGCTGCGGCGTGTTCTCGTGCCCGTGCGCTGACACTGCATGGGCGACAGCCGCGTCGAGAACGTGATCGTCGCTTCCCGCCATCGCCAGATCGCAGTTGTTGTCGCTCGGCATCTCACGGCAGTCAATGTACTTACGAGACATGGCTCCTCCATTCGTCGTTGGTGGCCCGCTATCCTACCTACCAATAGGTAGGGAGTCAAGTATGCCTGCGAGGATGCCGCAATGGCCGTGAGAGCACACGACACGAGGCCCGGTCCCGAGGCGCCTGGCGCCGACCAGCGGCCCGCTAACACGCGCTCGCGCATCCTCGACGCCAGCGAACGACTCGTTCAGGTGCGCGGCTTCAATGGCTTCAGCTATGCGGACGTAGCCGCCGAGCTTTCCGTTACCAAGGCCAGTCTCCACTACCACTTCCCCAGCAAGGCCGAGCTGGGCGAGGCCCTCATCGCCCGTTACACGGAGCGTTTCGCGCGCGCGCTCGCGGCCATTGACGCAAACCTCACGCTCGCCCCCGCCAAGCTCGACGCTTACGCGAACCTATACGCTGAAGTGCTGCGCCAGGAACGTATGTGCCTGTGCGGCATGCTCGCGGCCGAGTACCAGACTCTCCCCGCCCCAATCCGCGATGCCGTGGTCGCGTTTCTCGACGACAACGAGGCGTGGCTCACGCAAGTCCTCGAACATGGTCGCAACGATGGAAGCCTGCGCTTCGGCAATACAGCTGCTGACACGGCGAGAAACATCGTGAGCGGGCTCGAGGGCGCCATGCTCGTGGCCCGACCCTATGGTGCGATCGAGCGGTTCGAAACCGCGGCGGCTCAACTGCTTGCAAGCCTCGCCGGCACTAGCTCGGCAGCGCCTCCAGCGTCGCCTTGAGGTCGTCCACCGACTGGTAGTCCAACCCCAGCATGTGGTCGTGGCGGTGACGCACGATCCCCTGCTCGTCGATCACGATCGCCGCTCGCTTGGTGCCGAGACGCGACGAGAAGGCGCTGTAGGCCTGCGCCACCGACTTGTCCACATCCGCGAGCAGCGGCACCGTGAGACCGTGCTTCTCGATGAAGCCCTTGTGGGAGTCGAGATCCTGCGACGAGATCCCCACCACCGTGGCATCCAGCGCCGCGAAGTCATCCGCGCGGTCGCGGTAGGAGCAAAACTGTTTGGTGCACACCATCGTGTTGTCGCCCGGATAGAACAGCAGCACCACGCGCTCGCCTCGATGCTCGGAGAGCTTGAACGGGCCGTCGGTGCCCGGCAGCTCGAAGTCCGGCGCCTCTTCTCCCACCTGCGGTGTCTTCGCCATGCCTGCCCGCCCTTCGCTCGACGAGGGAGTTGCGCAGTCGGCCACAAGGCCGACGAGCCGAGGCCCTCTTCATTTATTCCGCGCTGCGCGATCAGCATAACCGGCGCACGGCGCCGCCAGCCATTCCGCACGAGGCGACGCAGCGTCGGCGACCCGGCGCTGCGGGCCGCCGACGCTCACATTGGCGCCGAGGTTGAGGGGACCTCGGGCCGGCGTGAGATCCGGGAGGCAGCCGGCGGGAGAGAGAGGTCGTGTACCGGCTGCACGGAACGCACGTCGCACCTATCCCCTATCGGGACAGCTTGCATGCTTGCACCGACCCGGGCGCCGGTTGTGACCGTGTAGTGATCACTGGCAGATGGCGTCGGATCTGCCGCCGCAGCGCGATCCGTGGCTGGCTGGCATGAGCGCTAAGCCACGGGGGTAGCCTGAAGGTATGGAGGAATCGCTCAGCGGACTGCTGCTGCTCGCCGCGCCGTCGCTGATGGACCCCAACTTCCGGCGCAGCGTGGTGCTGGTGGGCGCCCACAGCGAAGCGGGGGCGATGGGCATCGTGCTCAACCGACCCTCCACGGTGACCGTCGGCGAGGCGGTGCCGCAGCTCGAGCAGGCGGCAGGGGAGCTCGAGCCTGTGTATGTCGGCGGGCCCGTGCAGCCCAACGCGATCGTGTTCCTCGCCGAGTTCCTCGACCCCTCGCCCGCGGGGCTGCTGGTGCTCGGGCGCATCGGCTTCCCCGCGCCGGAGGCCGACATCGACGAGCTCTCCGACGCGATCGCGCGCCGGCGCGTGTTCGCCGGCTATGCCGGCTGGGGCGAGGGGCAGCTCGACGAGGAGCTCGACAACGGCGACTGGATCGCCCACCCGGCGGAGCCCGACGACGTCTTCACCGAGGACCCCCAGGAGCTGTGGGCGCAGGTGCTCGCCCGCAAGGGCGGCGCCTACGCGCTGATCGCGCGGATGCCGCTGGACCCGCGGATGAACTGATCGCGGCTGCCGCACCCCCGGCCGCGGGCGACCTTCTACTCTCTACGGAAGCTCCGCCCGCGCAGGGGTCCACCGCCCGCGCTTGTCCCACCGTTCCACCGCTACCCCACCCCGAGGTCGCCGATGCTCAAGCTCGCCCGCTGGTCAACTACCCACCGCCGCCTCGTCGTAATCGGCTGGATCGCGATGATCGTCGCGGTGGGCGCCCTCGCGCAGTCGGCGGGGACGGAATACTCCAACAACTTCACGCTGCCCAACTCCGACGCGCAGCGCGCCTCGGACCTGCTGGAACACAGCTTTCCGACACAGGCCGGGGACCGCGACCAGATCGTCTTCCGCGTCGCAGGTGGCAGCGTGCTGGACCCCGCGGTGCGCGCGCACATGAGCGCGATGTTCGCCGAAGTCGCCAAGCTGCCGCACGTCTCCGCGGTGATCAGCCCCTACGCGGGACCGTCGGCCGGCAAGGCGATCTCCGCCAACCACGAGATCGCGTTCGCGACGGTGGTGTTCGACGAGAAAGCCAACCTGCTGCCCGTGAGCGCCGCCGAACGGGTCGTCAAGGTGGCCAAGGCCGCCGCGCGGCCGGGCCTTGAAGTGCAGCTCGGCGGGCAGGCGATCGAGGCCACCGAGCAGGCCGGCTTCGGCCTCTCCACCGCCGTCGGGCTGATGGCGGCGATCGTGGTGCTGCTGATCACCTTCGGCTCGCTGCTGGCGATGGGGCTGCCGATCGTGACCGCGCTGTTCGGCCTCGGCACCGGCCTCAGCCTGATCGCGCTGTTCACGCACGTCGTGGACACCCCCAACTTCTCCTCGGAGCTCGCCGCGATGATCGGCCTCGGCGTGGGGATCGACTACTCGCTGTTCATCCTCACCCGCTACCGCGAGGCCTACGCCGGCCCCGGCCCCACCCACGGGCGGGTCAAAGAGTCGGTTGTGCATGCGATGGACACCGCCGGGCGCGCCGTGCTGTTCGCCGGCACGACCGTCGTGATCGCGCTGCTGGGGATGATGCTGCTGGGCGTCAACTTCCTCTACGGGGTGGCGATCTCGGCATCGATCGGGGTGCTGCTGGTGATGCTCAGCTCGCTCACACTGCTGCCCGCGCTGCTCACCTTCGCGGGCGCCAGGCTGGCAAGGCCGAGCCGGCGGACGCGCCGGCGGGAACGCAGGGAAGCCGAGAGCGGAGCGCCGGCCGCGCCTCGCGAGGGGGCGTGGCTGCGCTGGAGCAACTTCGTGGGCCGCCATCCCCATAGGGTCGCGATCCCCTCGGCGCTGATTATGCTCGTGATCGCCGCTCCCGCGGTCGCACTGCGGCTGGGTTCGAGCGACGCCGGCAACGATCCCTCGAACACCACCACCCACCACGCCTACCGCCTGCTCGCGGAGGGCTTCGGCGAAGGCTTCAACGGGCCCCTGCAGGTCGTCGTGAAGCTGCCGCACCGCGACGACGCAAGCGCCCTGCGCGAACTGCAGGGCGCGCTTGCCTCGGCGAGTGGCGTCGTCTCGGTCACCCCGCCGCGTCTGAACCCGACGGGGGAAGTGGCGACCTTCTCGGTGTATCCCGACTCCTCGCCTCAGGCGTATGCCACCACCGTGCTCGTCAGGGATTTGCGCGAACACGTAATCCCACCGGTGGCCGCACGCACCGGTTTGGTTGCCTACGTCGGCGGCGTGACGGCCGGCAGCGTGGACTTCGCCACCGTGCTCGCCCACAAGCTGCCGCTGTTCATCGGAGTGGTGGTGCTGCTGTCCGCGCTGCTGCTGATGGTGGTGTTCCGCTCGCTGGTGATCCCGCTGCAGGCGGCCGTCATGAACCTGCTCAGCATCGGCGCCTCGCTGGGCGTGATCGTGGTCATCTTCCAGTGGGGTTGGCTGCCGGGGCTGCTGGGGGTCAGCCCGGGCCCGATCGAGTCGTTCATCCCGGTGATGCTGTTCGCGATCGTCTTCGGGCTGTCGATGGACTACGAGGTGTTCCTCGTCTCGCGCATCCACGAGCAGTGGACCCACACCCACGACAACCGTCGCGCGGTCGGCGAGGGCCTCGCGCTGACCGGCCGCGTGATCACCGCCGCCGCGGCGATCATGGTGTGCGTGTTCCTCTCCTTCGTGCTCGGCGAAGACCGCGTGATCAAGGAGTTCGGCCTCAGCCTCGCCAGCGCCGTGTTCCTCGACGCGCTGATCGTCCGCTGCATGCTGCTGCCCGCCCTGCTGCACATCGTCGGCCCGCGCGCCTGGCGGTTCCCGGAGTGGATGGACCGGCGGCTGCCGCGCCTGAACATCGAGGGCACCTCGGTGCGCGCGCTGCCAGCCGAGGAGGAGACGCTCGCGCTGAACGGCGCCGCCCGCAGACGCGAGAAGGTCGGCTGAGGAAGGGGAGGAGCAGGGGGGTGCTGTTTCCGCGCAGCGTGGCGGGTCGCACCCGCAAGGCAGGTGGAGCTAGGAGGAGCAGGAGCGGCAGGCGCCGTGCAGCACGATCTCGTGCTCGGAGACGGCCAACGGCACGCGCTCGCTGAGCTCGTC
>CAYNGQ010000449.1:0-2455 GCA_964396735.1 uncultured Solirubrobacteraceae bacterium
GCACGAGCTGACCGCGGATCTCGAGCTCGCCGAGCTCGTGCTGTTCTCCTCCGCCGCCGCCGCGATCGGCAGTCCGGGACAGGGCGCCTACGCGGCGGCGAACGCCTTCCTGGACGCGCTCGCCTGCAGCCGTCGCGCGCAGGGGCTCGCGGGAACTTCGCTGGCGTGGGGGCTGTGGGATCGGGCGAGCGGCATGGCCGGCGACCTCGGCGCAGCCGGCATGGAGCGGCTGGGGCGGCTCGGCATGCAGGCGCTCACGAGCGAGCAGGGTCTCGAGCTGCTCGACACGGCGCTCGGCCTCGACGAGCCGCTGCTCGTACCGGTGCGCCTGGACACCGCCACGCTGGGGGCGCTGGCGCGAGCGGGCATGCTGCCGGCGCCGCTGCGCGGCCTCGTGCGCGCTCCCACGCGGCGCGAACGGGATCGCGGCGGCTCGCTGGCGCGCCGGCTGGCGAGCGTCGCCGAAGCGGAGTGGGACGTCGTGGTGCTCGAGCTCGTACGCGGCCAGGTGGCGGCTGTGCTCGGGCAGGCCTCATCGGAGGAGGTGGAGTCAGAGCGCGCGTTCAAGGACCTCGGCTTCGACTCGCTCTCGGCGGTCGAGCTGCGCAACCGCCTCTACCAGAGCACCGGGCTGCGGCTGCCGGCGACACTCGTGTTCGACCACCCCACGCCGGCCGCCGTGGCGAGGTTCCTGCGCGCGCAGGTCACCGGCTCTGAGCGCGACGCACCGGCGGCGAGGCGCGCCGTCGGGGGGGCGGACGAGCCGATCGCGATCGTGGGGATGAGCTGCCGCTATCCCGGTGGCGTGCGCTCGCCGCAGGATCTCTGGGAGCTGGTGGCCGCGGGCAGGGACGCGATCTCGCTGTTCCCGGGCGATCGCGGCTGGGATCTCGAGCACCTCTACGACCCGGATCCGGACCATCTCGGCACCACCTACTCGCGCGAGGGCGGGTTCGTGCACGACGCCGCCGAGTTCGACGCCGGCTTCTTCGGGATCGGCCCGCGCGAGGCGCTATCGATGGATCCTCAGCAGCGGCTGCTGCTCGAGGGCGCGTGGCAGGCGTGCGAGGACGCGGGGATCGACCCCGCGTCGCTGCGTGGAACGGACACGGGCGTCTTCACGGGCGTCATGTACCAGGACTACGGAGTGATCGCCAGCTCGAGCTCCAAGCGCGATGAGATGGAGGGCTATCTGACGATCGGGTCCGCCGGCAGCGTGGTGTCGGGTCGCGTCGCCTACACGTTCGGTTTCGAGGGGCCCGCGATGACGGTCGACACGGCCTGCTCCTCTTCGCTCGTGGCGCTGCACCTGGCGTGCCAGGCGCTGCGCCAGGGGGAATGCTCGTTGGCGCTGGCGGGGGGAGTGACGGTGCTCTGCTACCCGACTGTGTTCGTCGACTTCAGCCGCCAGCGGGGTCTGTCGGCCGATGGGCGGTGCAAGTCGTTCGCGTCCGCCGCCGATGGCGTGGGCTGGTCGGAGGGGGCGGGCCTGCTGCTGCTCGAGCGCCTCTGCGATGCGCGGCGCGACGGCCACCGGGTACTGGCGGTCGTACGCGGCAGCGCCCTCAACCAGGATGGCGCCAGCAACGGCCTGATCGCACCGAACGGGCCGTCGCAAGGCCGCGTGATCGGCCAGGCGCTCACGAACGCGGGTCTCTCCGCGGCTGATGTGGACGCCGTCGAGGGTCATGGGACCGGCACCACGCTCGGCGATCCGATCGAGGCGCAGGCGCTGCTGGCGACCTACGGCCAGGGACGGGTCGACGGCCCCCTGCGACTCGGGTCGATCAAGTCCAACATCGGCCACACCCAGGCCGCGGCGGGTGTCGCGGGCGTGATCAAGATGGTGATGGCGCTGCGCCACGGGGTGCTGCCGGCGACGCTGCACGTCGACGAACCCTCGTCGCACGTGGACTGGTCGGCGGGCGAGGTGCGGCTGCTGAGCGAGGCGGAGCCGTGGCCCGAGGGTGAGCGCACGCGCCGCGCGGGTGTCTCCTCGTTCGGGGTCAGCGGCACCAACGCGCACGTGATCCTGGAGGAGGCCCCGCGGGCCGAGGGTGCACGGTGGCGAGATGAGAGCCCGGGGGTGCAGGGGGTCGGGGATGTTGCGCGGCCCGCGGAGGCCGAGGGGCGAGGGGATGCTTCGCGGACGGAGGGGCTCGGAGATGTGCAGGAGGCTGGGAGTGGGTCGGCTGGCCTGGAGCTGCCGGTGCTGGCGTTGCTGGTATCCGCGCGTAGCGATGCGGCGCTGCGTGGGCAGGCCGAGAGCTTGCACGGGTACCTGCTTGCGCGCCCGGAGGTCGGATTGGTGGATGTTGCGTTCTCGTTGGCGTGTACGCGTGCGCAGTTCGAGCGACGTGCCGCCGTCGTTGGGGGGGATCGCGATGTGTTGCTCGCGGGCTTGGAGGTGTTGGCGGGTGGTGACCTTGCGGCGGGTGGGGTGCCGGCGGTGGGG
>CAYNGQ010000450.1:0-6332 GCA_964396735.1 uncultured Solirubrobacteraceae bacterium
GAGAACACCGAGTCGGTGGCGATCAGCCTACGCCGCCCCTCGCCGCCGTGGTGGCGCAGGCACCAGTCGAGGTGCTCAGCGTCGAGGTGGCGGTAGACGTGCACCTGTGCACGCGAGCACTTGCAGCCGTCGACGATCGAGGCGTGGTTGAGCTCGTCGGAGAACACCGCGTCGCCGGGGCCGGCGAGCGCGCCGATCGCACCTAGGTTGGCGAGGTAGCCCGAGCCGAACAGCACGCACGCCTCGCTGCCCTTGAACGCCGCCAGGCGCTCCTCCAGGCGGCGGTGGACGGTCATCGTGCCCGACACCAGCCGCGAGGCGCCGGCGCCCACGCCCCAGCGCAGCGCGGCCTCCGCGGCGGCCTCGCGCACGTGCGGGTGGTCGGCGAGGCCGAGGTAGTTGTTGGAGCACAGCAGCAGCACGGGGCGGCCGTCGAGCAGCACACGCGGTCCCTGCGAGCCGGAGACCAGGCGCAGCCGGCGGCTCAAGCCAAGCCGCTCGATCTCTGCCAGTCGCTGCTCGATCTCTCCCGCGCCGGTCATCCCAATCGTCAAGTGTCCCGAGCTCGCCATCGCTCCTCGATGTCGCTCATGACCTCACGGCGACGTGACGCTTCGCGCGGTAGCGCAGCTGCGTCGAGGGGTCCCACAGACGCACGCCCAGGTCGATCTGCTCGGCGGGGGGCGTCGCGCCGATGTGCTCCTCCACGACGTCCGGCGTCTCCCCCTCCAGCCACCCCGCGCGGTTGTCTGGGCGGGGGTTGGCGCCGTTGTCGGACTGGCGGGCCACGTTGAGGCCGAGCCCCTCGAACATCGCGCGGTCCTCATCGGGCTCGGCGCCGAGCGTGGTGAGGAAGTTGCCCATCATCACCCCGTTCAGCCCCGCCTTGACGGCCAGCGGCTGCAGCTCGCCGAAGTTCTCCACGCGTCCCCCGCACACGCGGAACAGCGCTTCGGGGAGGATCAGCCGGAAGATCGCGATCCACTTCACCGCCTCCCACGGGTCCATCAATTCGCGGTCGCCAAACTTCGTGCCGGGGCGGGGGTTGAGCAGGTTGATCGGGACGCTCGTGGGGTCGATCGCGGCCAGCTCGAACGCCATCTCCACGCGCTGCGCGCGGCTCTCGCCGAGGTTGAGGATGCCGCCGACGCATGTCTCCAGGCCCGCCTCGCGCACGGCCTCGATCGTGCGCAGGCGGCCCTCGTAGCGCACGGTGCTCGACACTTCGTCGTAGTAGCTGGAGGCGGTCTCGACGTTGTGGTGCACGCGCTGGATCCCTGCATCCTTGAGCGCCTTGGCGCGCTCGGTGGACATGTGCCCGACCGACGCGCAGCGCTTCAGGTTGGTGTGCTCGGCGACCAGCCGCGCGCCCTCGAGGATCTTGGCGAAGTCGCGCTTTGACAGCCCCTGGCCCTGGGTGACCATGCAGAAGCGGTGCGCCCCCGCGGCTTCGGCGGCGCGGGCGTGTTCGAGGATCTGCTCGGGGTCCATCATCGGGTGCATCGGCGTCTCCGCCTCGGCGAAGCGCGACTGCGCGCAGAAGCCGCAGTCCTCGGCGCACCCCCCCGACTTGGCGTTGACCAGCGAGCACATGTCGGTGGAGTCGCCAAAGCGCTCCACGCGCGCCTCCCAGGCGCGCTGCACGAGCGCCTCGATCTCGGCGTGGTCCTCGATCTCGCCCAATCTCAGGGCTTCCTCGGGGGTGATCAGTGGCGGCATCGCGGCGCTACCTCCGGTTTTTGGGTTGGCGAGGGATTTTACGGAGCGCCGGAGACGGTACTCCTATGATCGCCCGATGCGTCCGTTGCCGCCCACCGCCTGCGCTCAGCTTGGGATGCCTCTGCCACCGCCGTGGCGGGGTAGGATGCCCCGCCCCCACCACCTTTGCATGCGATCCACTCGCGCGGACGATCTCCCCGCCCCACTCCGCGCTCGCCGGCACGCTCCGATCCGATGAGCTCACCCGGAGGACGGGGCCGCCTGCTCGCGATCAGCGACCTGCACATCACTTACCCGGAGAATCGCGGTGTGGTCGAGGGTCTGCGCCCCGCTTCGCCGGATGACTGGCTGATCGTCTGCGGCGACGTCAGCGAGCTGAGCGCCGACCTGGAATGGGCCCTGGGCGTGCTGCGCGAGCGCTTTGCCACCGTCATCTGGGTGCCTGGCAACCACGATCTGTGGACTGTCCCCGAGGACCCGGTGGGGCTGCGGGGCGTCGCGCGCTACCTGCACCTCGTCGGGATCTGCCGGCGTCTGGGCGTGCTCACGCCGGAGGACCCCTATCCGGTCTGGGAGGGCCCCGGCGGGCCCGTCACGGTCGTGCCGCTGTTCGTGCTCTACGACTACTCCTTTGGCTCCAACATCGCCCCCACCAAGGCCCTTGCGCTGGCGCGCGCCCACGCGGCGGGGGTCGTGTGCAGCGACGAGCTGGTGCTGTTCCCCGACCCCTTTCCGAGCAGGGAGGCGTGGTGCCGGGCGCGGGTGCGTGACACCGAGCTGCGCCTGCGTGCGCTCGACCCGGGGCTGCCCACGGTGCTGGTCAACCATTTCCCGCTCGTGCGCGCCCCCACCGCGGTGCTGCGCCACCCCGAGTTCGCGCAGTGGTGCGGCACCGACCTGACCGCCGATTGGCACGTGCGCTTCCGCGCGCGGGCGGTGGTGTATGGGCACCTGCACATCCCGCGCGCCACCGTCTACGACGGGGTGCCGTTCGCCGAGGTCTCGCTCGGCTATCCGCGCGAGTGGCACCGTCGCCGCGTCGCGCGCCCCCCGCTGCGCCAGATCCTGCCGCCGGAGGGCGTGTCGTGATCGAGGAGATCCTGCCCCCCGAGGCGGTCGCGGTGGAGACCCGCGAGGAGCTGCTTGACATCGAGCTCTTCCCGCAGGAGCGGGTCGCGCTCGGGCAGGCGGTCGAGAAGCGCAGGCACGAGTTCATCACGGCGCGTGCCTGCGCGCGCGATGCGCTGGCGCGGCTGGGGCTGCCCCCCTCCCCGATCGCCACGGGCGAGCGCGGCGAGCCGCTATGGCCGGCGGGCGTGGTGGGAAGCATCACCCACTGCGCTGCCTACCGCGCGTGCGCGGTGGCGCGCGCCGGCGAGCTCGCCGGGCTCGGCATCGACGCCGAGCCGCACCTGCCGCTGCCCACCGGGGTGATCGGGCAGATTGCGCGCGCGGAGGAGCTGCCGCTGCTGGCCCGGCTCGCGCGCGAGCAGCCGGCGGTGCACTGGGACCGGCTGCTGTTCTGCGCCAAGGAGTCTGTGTACAAGGTGTGGTTCCCGCTGGCGCGCTGCTGGCTTGGCTTCGAGGACGCGGTGCTGGAGATCGACCCCGTTGGACGCACGTTCGCTGCCCGTCTACTCACTCCTTGGCCAGAAGTAGGAGTTCGTTTCCCGCAGGTCCTGCGAGGTCGCTGGCTGGTGCGCGACGGGCTGCTGCTCGCCGCGCTCGCGCTGCCGGCCCGCGCTGCCGCCGCGTGATTGCCGGTCATCTCGCCACCGCCTGTTTTTGCAGGTCCCGCTTGGCCGGCGCTCGATTCCGGCCGCTCCGCTTTGACTCCCTCTTCTCGAATGTGGCCGGTGAGTCGAACGCCGGCTTCCGGGCGCTGAACATCACCCGGAATCTGCCCGTTCAGTCGAATCGCGGGCTTTGAGAAGGCCGCGAATTTTCACCTCTGAATTGACCGCAAGGGGTCAGCTGTTCTAGTCTTCGAGCCACGATAGACAACGGCAGGCGGAAAGGTCCAGTGTAGGTTTGGCAAGCGGCCGTGTCCCCCACGAAGGCGTGAGAAGTCTCAAACCATGCAGCTCATGATCGTGCTCGCCGCCGAAGAGGGTGCTGGAGTTCAGGCGCTGCGGCTGCTCGCCCATCGCGGACACCGAGTTGCGACGGTTTTCACCGACTCCGGCGGGGACGGGTCCTCGGCCTCAGTGGCGAGCACGGCAGAGGCGTTGGGTGTGCCCACGCGCAGGGCCTCCGAGGTGCGCCAGCCAGCCCTGGCGCAGTGGCTGCGCGAGCAGGGGGTGCAGCTGCTGCTGAGCGTCCACTCGCGCCATCTGGTCCACGCCGACGTGCTCGCGGCGCCGGCGCTGGGAGCCTACAACCTGCACCCCGGCCCGCTGCCCGAGTGCGCGGGTCTGAACGTCCCGAGCTGGGCGCTCTACGAAGGCGCCGAGCGCCACGGGGTGACTCTGCACCGCATGACCCCGGCCTACGACGAGGGCCCGATCGCGTTCGCCGAGGACTTCGAGCTGCACGCTCGCGACACCGGACTGTCGGTCCTGACACAGTGCGTCCGCCGTGGGCTGGGGCTGCTCGAGCGGCTGTTGGAGCTGCTGGAGGGCGGCGCGCCGATCCCCGCCCAGTCTCAGGATCTCTCGCGCCGGCGCTGGTTCGGCGCCGGTCCCCCGGACGGCGGTCGTCTCGACTGGCGTCGCCCCGCCCACCGCGCGGTGGATTTCGTGCGCGCCTGCGACTACACGCCGTTTCCCTCGCCGTGGGGCTTACCTCGCTGCCAGGCGCGGGGGCTCGAGATCGCGATTCCCCGCGCGGCGATCGAGCGCGACCCCCTGCCCGCCGCGCCCGGGACGGTGGCGCACGCCGGTGCGGGCGCCGTGCTGATCGCGGCCGCCGACGCGTGGCTGCGGGTGGAGGAGGTCGAGGTCGAGGGCCGGCGGTTGGCCGCCGCGGACGTGCTTCACGACGGCGAGCGCCTCGCTCTCTTTGATCGCGATCCGGCCATCCCGGTCGCCTCATGACGCCGGCGCCACGGGTTGTGCCCGGCCGCTCGGCCCGCTTCATCGTCCCGGCGCGGGTTGCTGCTCCCGCGGGCTCGGCTCCCGTGGGCTCGGCTCCCGCGGGCTCCTGCCCTGGAGCTGCGATCTCCTGTGAGGAGCGCCCAGGGGGCCCACGTCCCAACGCCGGGTGGCGGCGATGAGCCCGCTGGTGCTGCAGGAATGCCTCGCGCGCTCCGCCGAGCGCGATCCCGACAAGGTCGCGGTTGCGATGGGCGCGGAGCGCCTCACCTACGGAGAGCTCGAACTCGCCTCCAACCGCCTCGCGCGGCTGCTCGCCGAGCACGGTTGCCGCCGCGGCGACCGGGTGTGCCTGCTGCTGCCCAAGTCGCCAACGGCGGTCGCGGCGATGCTCGGCGTCCTCAAGGTTGGCGCCGCGTACGTCCCGATCGACGTCTCCTCCCCGGCGCCACGCGTGGAGAGCATCATCCGCGCCTGCCGTCCGCGGCTGGTGCTGGCCTGCGAGGAAACCACCGCCCTCGCGCAGGAGCTGGCGCTGAGCGGCGTCCTGAGCATGGGCGTCGGGATGCTCGACGACGCTCCCGGCCCCGAGGCGCTCGCCCCGCTGTTCGGCCGCGCCGACTGGCTCGCCGCCGGCGACCGGCCGCGCCGGCTCAAGCGCGACCCCGAGGCGCTGGCGCACATCCTCTTCACCTCGGGCTCCACCGGCGTGCCGAAGGGGGTGATGATCACCCACGCCAACGTCATCGCCTTCGTGGAGTGGGCGGTCGCCCACTTCGGCACCGCCCCCACCGATCGGGTCTCCGGCCATCCGCCGCTGCACTTCGACCTCTCCACCTTCGACATCTACGGCACGCTGCTGGCCGGCGCCGAGCTCAACCTCGTCCCGGCGGCGACCAATGCCGAGCCCGGCGCGCTCCTCGACTTCATCCGCGAGCGGGAGCTCACGCAGTGGTTTTCGGTGCCATCGGCGCTCACCTTCATGGTCAAGTACGGCTCCTTCGGCGAGGGCGACTTCCCGCATTTGAAGCGCCTGATCTGGTGCGGCGAGGTGATTCCCACGCCCACCCTGATCGAGTGGATGCGCCGGCTCCCGCACGTCGAGTTCACCAACCTGTACGGACCCACCGAGGCGACGATCGCCTCCAGCTGGTACCGGATGCCGGCGATTCCCGCCGACCCCACGGCCCCGATCTCGATCGGCGAGGCCTGCGGGGGCGAGCAGCTGCTGGTGCTGGACGAGCAGTTGCAGCCGCTGCCGCGGGGAGAGGTCGGCGAGATCCACATCGGCGGCGTCGGCCTCAGCCCCGGCTACTGGCGCGACCCGAAGAAGACCGCCGCCGCCTTCCGCCTGCCCGCGCGCCCCGGCGGGGGCGATGGGGCCGGCGGGGGCAAGGTGACCGATGGAGGGGAGCGAGCTGACGGGGCCGAAGGGATTGACGGGGGCGAGGGGACCAACCGGGGCGAGGAGCGCGTGTATCGCACCGGCGATCTCGGCTACGTCGGCGAGGACGGGCTTTTCTACATCCTTGGGCGCGTCGACTCGCAGATCAAGAGCCGCGGCTACCGGATCGAGCTGGG
>CAYNGQ010000451.1:0-9512 GCA_964396735.1 uncultured Solirubrobacteraceae bacterium
ATGGCGATGCGCCACGGGCTGCTGCCGCGGACGCTGCACGTGGACGAGCCCTCGCGCCAGGTCGATTGGGGCGCGGGCGCGGTGTCGCTGCTCACCGAGCCGGTCCCCTGGGAGCGACACGGCCGCCCGCGCCGCGCGGCGGTCTCGTCGTTCGGGATCAGCGGCACCAACGCGCACGTGATCCTCGAGGAGCCGCCGGTTGTGGAACCCTCGCCCACCGAGATCTCGGCGGATATCGCCGCCGCAGCTGGTGCCGCAGGCGCGCCGGCGCAGGTCGCCTCCCCCGCGGTGCTGGCGTGGGTGGTGTCGGGTCGCGGCGAGGACGGTTTGGAGGCGCAGGCCGCGCGGCTGGCGGAGTTCGTCGCCGCCGAGCCCGAGCTCGAGCCGATCGAGATCGCGTGCTCGCTCGCGGCACGCCCCTGTTTGGAGCGTCGTGCCGTGGTGGTGGGGGCCGAGCGGGAGGAGCTGCTGGATGGCCTCACCGCGCTCGCCGAGGGTCGCGCGGTGGGCGTCGCGCGAGGCGATGCGGTCGAGGGCCGGCTGGCGTTCCTGTTCACCGGCCAGGGCGCGCAGCGAATTCGTATGGGCCGAGATTTATACAAAGAATTCCCAGCGTTTCGCGCAGCCTTCGACGAGGTGTGCGCGAGCATCGATGGGCACTTGGAGCGCTCGTTGCCGGAGGTCGTATCCGGCGAGAGTGCCGCCGCCTCAGCGGCGCTGGATGGCACGGAGTGGGCGCAGCCGGCGCTGTTCGCGCTGGAGGTCGCGCTGTACCGGCTCCTGGAGGCGTGGGGCGTGCGCCCCGACTTCCTGATCGGCCACTCCGTCGGCGAGCTGGCGGCCGCGCACGTGGCGGGCGTCCTTTCGCTCGGCGACGCCTGCCGGCTGGTGGCGGCGCGCGGCCGCCTGATGGGCGCGCTGCCGGCGGGCGGCGCGATGCTCGCGATCGGCGCGCCGGAGGGGGACGTCGTGCGGTCGCTGGCGGAGCTCGACGGCTGGGAGCGCAGGGTGGCGCTGGCGGCGGTCAACGCTCCCAGCGCGGTCGTGGTGTCCGGCGACGGGGACGCGGTGCTGGAGCTGCAGGGCATGTGGGAGGAGCGGGGGGCGCGGACGAAGCGCCTGCGGGTATCGCACGCCTTTCACTCGCCGCGGATGGACGCGATGCTCGACGAGTTCCGGCGGGTCACCGAGGGTGTGTCGTTCGCCGAGCCGCAGATCCCGCTGGTCTCGAACGTGTCCGGCCGGTTGGCGGGCGCGGAGGTGTGCACACCCGAGTACTGGGTGCGTCATGTGCGCGAGCCGGTGAGGTTTGCCGACGGTGTGCAGTGGCTGCGCGGGGAGGGCGTCGCCAGCTTCCTCGAGCTCGGCCCCGGCGGTGCGCTCAGCGCGATGGTCGGGGAGTGCCTGGCCGAGCAGGCGGCGGGGGAGGACAGAGACATCGCCCTCGCGGCCGCGCCGCTCCTGCGCGAGGGGCAGCCCGAGCCGCGCGCGCTGCTCGCCGCGCTCGGCCGGATGTGGATGCGGGGGGTCGAGGTCGACTGGGCCGGGGTGCTCGCGGGGACGGTGCTCGCGCGGGCGGTGCTCGCGCGGACGGGCGCCCGGCGCGTGCGGCTGCCCAGCTACGCGTTCCAGCGCCGGCGCTACTGGCTGGACGCGGGCGGCGACGTGGGCGATCTGTCGGCGGCCGGGCTGCACGCCGCCGGCCACCCGCTGCTGGGCGCCGTGGTGGAGCTGGCCCGGGATGGCGAGCTGGTGCTCACCGGCCGCGTGTCGTTGCAGTCAGCCGCGTGGCTCGCCGAGCACACGGTGCTGGGGGCGGCGCTGCTGCCGGGCACCGCGTTCGTCGAGCTCGCGCTGCGGGCCGGCGCCGAGGTGGGCTGCGAGCTGCTGGAGGAGCTGGTGCTGGAAGCTCCGCTCGTACTGGGCGACGGCCCTGTGCAGCTCCAGGTCGTGGTCGGCCCGCCGGAGGACTCGGGCGCGCGCGCGGTGCAGATCCACTCGCGTTCCGAGCGCGCCGGGGAGGTTCCCGGCCGCGAGGAGGGCGAGTGGATCCGCCACGCCAGCGGTCGCGTGTGCGGCGGCGAGGCCGCCTCCGCGGCGCCGGCCGTGCCGCCTGCGCGCCTGGAGGAGCTACGCGGCGAGTGGCCCCCGGCGGGCGCCGTCGCCGTGGAGATCGACGGCCTGTACGAGGACTTGGCGGCGCTCGGCCTGGAGTACGGGCCGGCGTTTCAGGGGCTGCTGGCCGTCTGGCGGCACGGCGATCGGCTGCTCGCGGAGGTCGCGCTGCCGGAGGGGTTGGAGGCGCAGGACGGTGGCTTCGGCCTGCACCCCGCGCTGCTGGACGCCGCCCTGCACGCGCTGATGGTGGATGCGGCGCAGGGGAACTTGCCCGGCGCGCCTGGTGGCGAGCCCCCGAGTGTGCGGCTGCCGTTCGCGTGGAGCGGCGTGGGCCTGCACGCGGTGGGGGCATCGCGGCTGCGCGTCTCCCTGTCGCGTGCCACGGGGGCGGGGGACGACGCAAGTGGCACAGGGGACGGCGCGCAGAACGGCGCGACCGGTACGAGAGATGGCGCGACCAGCGCGGGGGACGGTGCGGGAGCCGGCGCGGTGTCGCTGGTGGCCGTGGACGAGGCCGGTGGGCTGGTGGCGTCGGTGGGCTCGCTGGCGGTGCGCGAGGTGGCCGCGGCGCAGCTCGATTCCTCGCGCGGCGCTGGCCAGGAGTCGCTGTTCTCCGTCGAGTGGGTTCCCGCCGCGGCCGCGGCGCCCGCCATCGCGGGAGCGGCCGGCGAGTTCAGGGTGGAGTCGGTCGGCGCCGCCGCCGATCCCGAGAGCGTCGTCGCGAGCACCCACGCGTGCGCCGATGCGGCATTGCGGCTGCTGCAGGAGTGGCTCGCCGACGACGCGCGCCCGCCGGAGCAGCGGCTGGCGCTCGTGACCCGGGGCGCGGTCTCGACCGCCGCCGGCGAGGACGTCGCCGACCTGCCCGGCGCGGCGGTGTGGGGCCTGGCGCGCTCGGCGCAGGCCGAGCACCCGGGCCGGATCGTGCTCGTCGACCTCGACGGCCAGCCGGCCTCACAGCAGGCCCTGGAGGGCGCGCTGGCGCTGGCCGAGCCTCAGCTGGCGATTCGCGCGGGCGCGGTGCTCGTGCCGCGTCTGGCGCGCACCGCGCCGGCGCCACCGGAGCGCACGCCCGCGTTCGACGAGCACGGCACGGTGCTGATCACCGGCGGCACCGGCGTGCTGGGCGGGCTGGTGGCGCGGCACCTGGTGGCGGAGCGCGGCGTGCGCGGCATCGTGCTCGCCGGCCGCCGGGGGCCCGCGGCCGAGGGCGCCGCCGAGCTCGAGCGCGAGCTGCGCGAGCTGGGCGCGGAGGTGGCGATCGTCGCCTGTGACGTGTCCGACCGCGAGCAGCTGGCGGGGCTGCTCGCGGGGCTGCCCGCGGGGCGCCCGCTGCACAGCGTGGTGCACGCCGCCGGGGTGCTCGACGACGGCGTGATCGACTCGCTGAGCGCCGCGCGGATCGACGGCGTGCTGGCGGCGAAGGCCGATGCGGCCTGGCACCTGCACGAGCTGACCGCGGGGCTCGACCTGCGCGCGTTCGTGCTGTTCTCCTCGGTGGCCGCCACGTTCGGCGGTCCCGGCCAGGGCAACTACGCCGCGGCCAACGCGTTCCTCGACGGGCTGGCGGCCCACCGCCGCGCGCGCGGCCTGCCCGGGGTGTCGATCGCCTGGGGGCTGTGGGAGCAGGCGAGCGGCATCAGCGGCGGGCTCGGCGCGGCCGACCTCGCCCGGATCGAACGCAGCGGGCTCGGGGCGCTGTCCACCGCACAGGGCCTCGCGCTGCTCGACGCGGCCGCCGGCGCCGAGCAGGCGCTGCTGGTGGCGACGCGGCTGAGCGGCGCGAGGCTCAGGGCCTTCGCGCAGGCGGGGATGCTGCCGCCGCTGCTGCATGGCCTGGTCCGCGTACCCACCCCGCGCGCCCGGGCCGCCGCCGGCGGCTCCCTGGCGCAGCGGCTGGCCGGCCTGCCGGCCGACGAGCGCGAGCGCGCGGCGGTGGAGTTCGTACGCGCCGAGGTGGCGATCGTGCTCGGGCACCCCTCCGCCGAGGCGGTGGATGCGCGGCGCGCCTTCAACGAGCTCGGGTTCGACTCGCTCGCGGCGGTCGAGCTGCGCAACCGCCTGGCCGCCGCCACCGCGCTGCAGCTCCCGGCCACGCTGATCTTCGACTACCCCAACCCCGCCCTGCTGGCCCAGCGCCTGCGCGAGCTCGTGCTGCCCGATGCCGGCGCGGATGCGGAGGTCGATCCCGACGAGGCGCAGGCGCGCCGGCTGATCGCGTCGATTCCCCTGGCCCGCCTGCGCGAGGCCGGCTTGATGGACGTCCTGCGGCGGCTCGCCGACGCCGGCGGCGACCCACCACCGGCGTCCGACGGCGACGACGAGGACGCGATCGACGCGATGGACGTCGAGAGTCTCGTGCGCAAAACGCTCGCGCTCGCCCAACCCGACCAGGAGGCGCCCGCATGAGCCTGCCGTCCGAGCAAGTGGTCCAGGCGCTGCGCCAGTCAGTCAAGGAGACCGAACGCCTGCGGCGTGAGAACCGGCTGCTGCTCGGGGTCGCGCGGGAGCCGATCGCGATCGTCGGCATGAGCTGCAGGTATCCCGGGGGGGCCGACACCGGATCGGTGCGCTCGCCGCGGGAGCTGTGGGAGATGCTGCTGCGCGACGGCGACGCGATCGGCCGCTTCCCGACCGACCGCGGCTGGGACCTGGAGCCGCTGCGCGACGGCGGGCGCGTCCCCGAAAGCGGCTTCCTGTACGACGCCGGCGAGTTCGACGCCGCCTTCTTCGGGATCTCCCCGCGCGAGGCGCTGGCGATGGACCCGCAGCAGCGGCTGCTGCTGGAAGCCTCGTGGGAGGCGCTGGAAGACGCGGGGATCGCGCCCGATTCGCTGCGCGGCAGCCGCACCGCGGTGTACGCCGGCCTGATGTACCACGACTACACCGCGGGTCTGCGCGCGATCCCGCTCGAGCTGATGGGGTTCCTGGGCACCGGCAACTCGGGCAGCGTGCTCTCCGGCCGGGTCGCCTACGCGTTCGGCTTCGAGGGCCCGGCGGTGACGATCGACACGGCCTGCTCCTCCTCGCTGGTCGCGCTGCACCTGGCGTGCGGGGCGCTGCGCGGCGGCGAGTGCTCGCTGGCGCTCGCCGGCGGGGTGACGGTGATGGGGTCGCTCGCGGCCTTCTTCGAGTTCGGTCGCCAGGGCGCGCTCGCGCCCGACGGCCGCTGCAAGTCGTTCGCCGACGCGGCCGACGGCGTCAGCTGGAGCGAGGGCGTCGGCGTGCTGGCCCTGGAGCGCCTCTCCGACGCGCGCCGCAACGGGCACGAGGTGCTGGCGGTGGTGCGCGGCAGCGCCGTCAACCAGGACGGCGCCAGCAACGGCCTGACAGCGCCCAACGGCCCCTCCCAGCAGCGGGTGATCCGCCAGGCGCTCGCCAGCGCGCGCCTGTCGCCCGGCGAGGTCGAAGTCGTCGAGGGCCACGGCACGGGCACGCCGCTCGGCGACCCGATCGAGGCGCAGGCGCTGCTGGCGACCTACGGCCAGGACCGCCCGCCCGGCGCGCCGCTGCTGCTGGGCTCGATCAAGTCCAACATCGGCCACACGCAGGCGGCGGCCGGCGTGGCCGGGGTGATCAAGGTGGTACAGGCGATGCGCCACGGGCTGCTGCCGCGGACGCTGCACGTGGACGAGCCCTCCCACCAGGTCGACTGGAGCGCGGGCGCGGTGTCGCTGCTGCGCGAGTCCACGCCCTGGCCACGGGGCGAGCATCCGCGTCGCGCCGGGGTCTCGTCGTTCGGCGTGAGCGGCACCAACGCGCACGTGATTCTCGAGGAAGCGCCCTTGGTCGAAGCCCCGGCGGGGGAGGAGGCTCACGGCGAGCACGTGCCCGGCGAGCACACACCGGCCGGCGAGGTGAGCGACGGGGCCGCGCCCGACGGACGTACGGGCGCGGGCTCCGGCGTCGCTGCGGCCGGTGGTGTGTTGGGCGCCGACACGGTGCCGTGGGTGCTGTCGGGGAGGGGCGCGGCGGGTTTGGCCGGCCAGGCCGAGCGGCTGCTGGAGTTCGTGAGTGGCGAGCAGGGTGTGGGGGCGGGGGATGTGGCGTTTTCGCTGGCGTGCCGTCCGGTGTTCGAGCGGCGCGCGGTGGTGGTGGGTGGCGATCGCGGGGAGTGTTTGGCGGGTGTTGGTGCGCTCGCGGCGGGGGTGCCTGCGGTGGGTGTGGTGGAGGGTGTGGCGGGCGCGTGGGGTGAGCGGGTGGTGTTCGTGTTTCCGGGGCAGGGTGGGCAGTGGGAGGGGATGGCGGTTGAGCTGTTGGATTCTTCGCCGGTGTTTGCGGGGTGGATGGGGGAGTGTGGGGAGGCGCTCGCGCCGTTTGTGGATTGGGAGCTCGAGGGTGTGTTGCGGGGCGCGGAGGGGGCGCCGGGGTTGGATCGGGTGGATGTGGTGCAGCCGGTGTTGTTTGCGGTGATGGTGTCGTTGGCGGGGTTGTGGGGTGCGTGTGGGGTGCGTCCGGATGTGGTTGTGGGGCATTCGCAGGGTGAGATTGCGGCTGCGTGTGTGGCGGGTGGTTTGTCGTTGGGGGATGGGGCGCGGGTGGCCGCTCTGCGTAGCCGTGCGTTGGTGGCGTTGGCGGGGCGCGGTGGGATGGTGTCGGTCGCGGCGGGTGTTGGTGTGGTGGAGGGGTTGATCGAGGGTGTTGGTGGTGGGGTGTCGGTGGCGGCGGTGAATGGCCCGGGTTCGGTGGTGGTGTCGGGTGCCCCGGGGGCTCTGGAGGAGCTGCTGGTGAGATGTGAGGCGGGTGGTGTGAGGGCACGGCGGATCCCGGTTGATTATGCGGCGCATTCGGCGCAGGTGGAGGAGATCGGGGAGGAGTTGTTGGCGGCGTGCGCGGGGATCGTTCCGCGTTCGGGGGAGGTGGCGTTTTGTTCGACGGTGACGGGTGGGTTGGTCGATACGGCGGAGCTCGATGCGGGGTATTGGTATCGGAATTTGCGGGAGACGGTGCAGTTTGAGCGGGTGACGCGGGTGTTGTTGGAGCGGGGTCACGGGACGTTCGTCGAGGTGAGTCCGCACCCGGTGTTGGCGGGTGGTGTGCAGGAGACGATCGATGCGGTCCTCGACGAGCGACGCGCGGATGGCGTGGGCGATGGTGGGGAGCGGACGACGAGCGTGGAGGGCGCTGGGACGGTTGGGTCGTTGCGGCGCGGGGAGGGTGGCCCGCGGCGTTTTCTCACCTCGCTCGGTGAGGCGTGGGTGCGCGGCGTGGAGGTCGATTGGCGCGGGGTGACGGGTGGTCGGGGTGTGCGGCGTGTTGCGTTGCCGTCGTATGCGTTTCAGCGTGAGCGTTACTGGCTGGAGGCCGGGGCGGGTGTGGGGGATGTCGCGTCGATTGGGCAGGGGCGGGTGGATCACCCGTTGCTGGGTGCGGTGGTGGGGTTGGCGGATGGCCGGGGGTGGTTGTTCACGGGGCGTTTGTCGTTGGAGTCGCATCCGTGGCTGGCGGACCATGTGGCGTTGGGCGCGGTGCTGCTGCCGGGCGCGGCGTTTGTGGAGCTTGCGTTGTTTGCTGGTCGGTGGGCGGGGTGTGGGTTGGTGGAGGAGTTGGTGGTGCAGGCGCCGTTGGTGTTCGATGGGCGTGGTGGGGTGCGGGTGCAGGTGGTGGTGGGTGAGGTGGATGAGTCGGGTCGTCGGCCGGTGGGGATCTATTCGGGTGGTCATCGGGAGCTCGAGGGTGAGGACGAGGCGTGGGTCCTGCACGCCGGCGGAACGCTGGCGGCGAGCGAGCGCGGTTTGCCTGCCGGGGGTGGGCGTGGGAGCGACGTCGGCCTGGCTCTGGGTGAGTCGATGGAGCGCCGGGCGGGTGAGCTGGCGGGTGTGTGGCCGCCTGGGGATGCGGTGCGGATGGAGCTCGATGGTGTGTATGAGGCGCTGGCGGCGGCGGGTCTTGAATATGGCCCGGTGTTCCAGGGGTTGAGTGCGGCGTGGCGGCGTGGGGAGGAGGTCTTCGCGGAGGTGGTGCTGCCCGAGCAGGAGCATGCGCGGGCTGGCCTGTTCGGTCTGCATCCCGCGCTGCTCGACGCTGCGCTGCACGGCGCGGTGGTGGGAATGGCGGCGCACGGCGGCGAGCGGGCCGGTGGCGCGGACGGTGTGCGGCTGCCGTTTGCATGGGCCGGTGTGGGCCTGCACGCGGTGGGCGCGCGGGTGTTGCGGGTCTGTGTGTGTGGTGCGGGAGAGGACGCGATCTCGCTGTGTGCGGTGGACGAGCAGGGGGAGTTGGTGGCGACGGTCGAGCGGCTGGCCGTCCGTCCGGTCTCCGCCGGGCAGTTGGAGGGTTCGCGGGAGCGCTCCCGGGAGTCGCTGTTCGGCTTGGAGTGGGTCGCGGCGGAGGCAGGACAACCTGGCGGCGAACGGCCTGGCGGCGGGATAGCGGAAGAGGAGTGGGCGCTGTTGGGGAGTGGGCATGGCTCGCTGGCCGCCAAGTTGTCGGGCGTGGCGGATGCGGATAGTGGCGTGTATGCAAGCTTCGCGGCGTTGGCGCAGGCGCTCGACGACGGCCGGCCGGCGCCCGCGGTCGTGCTCGTCGACTGCCTCCGCATGGCCGGCGATACCGGGGCGGGTGAGGGTGGCGCCGGTGGCGGAGCTGATGGTTTGGCCGCCGACAGCGGTGCTGGTGGCGTGGCCGCCGGCGACGGGGCTGATGGTGTGCCCGGCCGGGCATCCGAGTTGGTGTGCGGTGTGCTGGGTGTGTTGCAGGGCTGGTTGGGGGATGAGCGCTTGGAGGGTTCGCGGCTGGTGTTCGTGACGCGGGGCGCGGTCGCGGGCGGGGTCGCGGAGGAGGGTTTGGTGGGCGCGCCGGTGTGGGGGTTGGTGCGCTCGGCGCAGTCGGAGAGTCCGGGGCGCTTCGCGCTGGTGGACGTCGACGGCGAGCGGGCTTCGTGGGAGGCGTTGGGCGCGGCGCTCGATTGCGGGGAGCCACAGCTCGCGCTGCGCGAGGGCGCGCTCCTCGTGCCGCGAATGGTGCGGCTCGGCCACCCCGAGCCCGCCGAGGAGCCGGTGTTCGACGACCGTGGCACGGTGTTGATCACGGGCGGCACGGGTGGCTTGGGTGCGCTGGTGGCGAGGCATCTGGTGGCGGCTCATGGCGTACGGAGCCTGTTGCTGACGAGCCGCCGGGGACCGGATGCTCCGGGCGCCTCGGAGCTCGAGGAGGAGCTGGTGGAGCTGGGCGCCCGGGTGCGGGTCGAGGCGTGCGATGTGGCCGACCGGGAGCAGCTCGCGAGCCTGCTCGCGTCGATCGACGACGAGTCCCCGTTGAGTGGTGTGGTGCATACCGCGGGTGTGTTGGACGATGGTGTGATCGGCTCGTTGACGGCGGCGCGGGTGGAGGGTGTGTTGCGGGCGAAGGTGGATGCGGCGTGGCATCTGCATGAGTTGACGCGGGGGCTTGAC
>CAYNGQ010000452.1:0-6319 GCA_964396735.1 uncultured Solirubrobacteraceae bacterium
GCTCGACGAGCGCGAGCGCCACGACCTGCAGGCGATGCTGCGCGAGATCACCGTCGCCACGCGCCTCGTCGTCGTGTGCAACCCCAACAACCCCACCAGCACCGCGCTGCCGCTGGGCGAGATCGCGCAGTTCGTAGCCGAGGTGCCCCCGCAGGTGTGCGTGGTGATCGACGAGGCCTACTGCGAGTTCAACCTGCTCGATGACCCCGACGCCTCGGTGGAGCTGCTGGGCGAGTACCCGAACCTCGTGCTGCTGCGCACGTTCTCGAAGGTCTACGGCCTCTGCGGGCTGCGCGTCGGCTTCGCGCTGTGCGGCTCGCCGGAGCTGCCGCGGGCGTTCGACCAGGTGCGCCAGCCGTTCTTCTGCAACGCGGTCGCACAGGCCGCCGCCAGGGAGGCTCTGAACCACCAGGATGCCGTCACCGATCGCGTTACCCGCACGATCGCCGAGCGGATCGGGATGGACGAGCGGCTGCGCGCGCTGGGGCTCGACCCGGCCGACTCGCAGGCCAACTTCTGCTGGTTTGGGCTCGGCGAAGATAGAGACGAAGCCGAGGTGATGCGCGGCCTGCTCGAGCGTGGCGTGCTTGTGCGCGGTGGCGGCGCGCTCGGGCGCGAGGGAGCGCTGCGCGTCACCTACGGCACGCCCGAGGAGAACGCGATCTTTCTGGATGCGCTTGCCGAGGTGCTGTGAAGGACTGGCGTGCAGAGCGTTGGGGATTGGCGCACAGCGTTTGCCGGGTGATGGTGAAGCTTGTTGTGAAGACTTGCGCGAAGTACTTGCCGAATGAGGCTGAAGGCTTGTCGTGAAGACTTGCGCGCGGTACTTGCCGAGTGAGGCCGAAGCTGCTACAAACAACTGAGACGACCATGTCCGCATCCGCCATCGCATCGCACCGCCACATCCCTGCGCCTTCCGACTGGTCGTCCTCCTACGCCTACGCCTGGCGATTTCGCTAGGCGCTTCGGCCTGCCCCCGCCCGTGAGTGGGGTTTTGGCCGCCCAGGGTCTCTCGACCGAGCGCCACCCCACCGGGCGCATCACTACGCCCTTCACGATCCTCTTGCCGACCCCGCGGCGAGAGACCGACACTAACTAAGATTCGAAGCCCAGAAAGGACCCACCGATGATGATCGTGATGAAGGAGTCGGCCACCGACGAGGAGATCGCGGCGGTCGCGGAGAAGATCGAGCGAGCCGGCGCGCGGGCCCATCGCAGCCAGGGCGCGCGCGTAACCGTGATCGGCGCGATCGGCGACGTCGAGCAGGACGCCAACGTCGAGAGCCTCGGCCTGGAGGGCCAGCCAGGGGTGGACAGAGTGGTGCCGATCCTCAAGCCCTACAAGCTGGCCTCCGCGCAGTTCCGCCACGGTGAGCGCACGGTGCTTGAGATCGACGGGCGCAAGGTGGGCGGCGACCACTTCGCGCTGATCGCCGGGCCCTGCACGGTCGAATCGCGCGAGCAGACGCTCCAGACCGCGCGCGCGGTGCGCGACGGTGGCGCCACGCTGCTGCGCGGCGGCGCCTACAAGCCGCGCACCTCCCCGTACGCTTTCCAGGGACTCGGGCAGGAGGGGCTGCGGCTGCTCGCCGAGGCGAAGGCCGAGACCGGCCTGCCGGTCGTCACCGAGCTGATGGACGTGCGCGACATCGACGTCGTGCTCGAGGTCGCCGACGTGATCCAGATCGGGGCGCGCAACATGCAGAACTACTCGCTGCTCACCGAGGTCGGGCGCTCCGGGCGCCCCGCGCTGCTCAAGCGCGGGCTCTCCGCGCCGCTCGACGAGCTGCTGATGGCCGCCGAGTACATCCTCAAGGAGGGCAACTCCGCGGTGATGCTCTGCGAGCGTGGCGTGCGCGGGTTCGAGAACGCCTACCGGCGCTCCACGCTCGACCTGATGGCGGTGCCGATCCTCAAGGAGCTCTCGCACCTGCCGGTGATCGTCGACCCCTCGCACGCGGCGGGCCGGCGCGACCTGGTGCTCTCGCTCTCGCTCGCCGCCGCGGCGGCGGGGGCGGACGGCATCATCGTCGAGGTGCACCCGGCCCCCGACGAGGCGCTGTGCGACGGGCCCCAGTCGCTGCCGACCGACACGTTCGCCGAGTACGCCGCCGCGGTCGAGCGCGCCGCCGCGCTGGCGGGCAAGGCGCTCAGCGCCGCGTGAAGGTCGCGATCCTGGGCGTCGGCTTGATCGGCGGGTCGATTGGCCTCGCCGCTCGCCGGCGTGCGGGTGCGCGCGTATGTGGGTACGACCCCAACCCGCGGGCGTGCGCCGTCGCGCTGGACCTCGGGGCGATCGATGAGCAGGCCCCGGACATCGGGGCCGCGGTGGCGGGTGCGCAGGCGGTTTTTGCGTCGGCGCCGGTGGGGGCGCTCGCGGAGAGTGTGTGCCAAGCGCTGGAGCTCGCCGGCGCCGACTGCGTGGTCAGCGACGTCGGCTCGACCAAGCTCGCGCTCCAGGGTGCGCGCGAAGACCCGCGCTTCGTCGGTGGACACCCGCTCGCGGGCGCAGAGACGGCTGGTGTGGAGCACGCTCGCGAGGATCTCTTCGAAGGGGCCACCTGGTATCTGACACCGGCGCCGAGCACCAATCGGGTGTTGTATGAGCGTCTCGAGGGCCTGATTGAGCTCCTCGGTGCACGGCCTGCCGAGATCGAGGCTGACGCCCACGACCGTCTGATGGCGAGCGTCTCGCATCTTCCGCACGTCTTGGCCAACGTGCTCGTGGCACAGGCAGCGGAGGCGTTCGAGCGCGAGGGCTGCCCGCCGACGGTTGGCCCCAGCCTACGCGACACGATCAGGGTCGCCGGTGCCAATACGGCGATCTGGACCGACATCTACCTCGCCAACAGAGATGCGCTGATCGAAGCGGTCGGGCAGGCGGTGAACGGGCTCGAGGATATACGCGCCGCGCTCCTGCGTGCAGACGCCGGCGCGCTGGCTGCGTGGAACGAGCATGCTCGCGCCGCTCGCAAACAGCTGTTGGGTGGCGACACGCCTCCGGCAGACGCTGCCCCATAGGCTTGCGGGCGGGATGAACCAACGCTTCGAGCCCTCAGGCCCCCTCACGGGCGAGCTGACCGCGCCGGCGGACAAGTCGATCTCCCACCGGGCGGCGATGCTCGGCGCGATGGCCTCCTACCCGCTGCGGATCGAGAACTATCTGCACGCGGCCGACACCACCTCGACGCTGAACGCGGTGCGAGCGCTGGGCGCGCTGGTAGAGGTGCGCCCCGAGGAGGTCGTCGTCCGCGGAACGGGCCTACGCGAGGCGCGCGAGCCGGATGTCACGATCGACGTTGGCAACGCCGGCACGCCGCTGCGCCTGCTGCCCGGCTGGTTGGCCGCGCAGGAGGGCCGCGCGTTCACGCTCGACGGCGACGAGTCGATCCGCCGCCGCCCGGTGGACCGTGTGATCGAGCCGCTGCGCCTGATGGGCGCCACCCTGGACGCTCGCGAGGGCCGCTACCCGCCGCTGAGCGTGCGGGGCGCCCGGCTGCACTCGATCTCCTACACGCTGCCGGTGGCGAGTGCCCAGGTGAAGTCGTGCGTGCTGCTCGCCGCGTTGGCCGCCGACGGCGCGAGCACCGTCACCGAGCCCGAGCGCAGCCGCGACCACACCGAGCGGATGCTGCTGAGCGCCGGCGCCAGAGTCCACCGCAACGGCCGCTCCGTCACCGTCACCAACACCGACGAGCTGGTGCTCGAGCGGGTGCGGGTGCCGGGCGACCCGAGCTCCGCCGCGTTCATGATCGCCGCGGGGGTGCTGGTGGGGGGCTCGCGGCTGTTGATCCGCGACGTCGGCGTCAACTGGACGCGCAGCGGCTTCCTGCGGATCCTGATGCGGATGCAGGGGATCGTGCTCGGCGACCTGGAGGACGAGACGGGCGAGCTGATCGCACAGGAGCCGGTCAGCGACCTCGACGTCGCCGCCGGCGGGCTGGAGGGGACCTTCGTTGGTCCCGAGGAGGTGCCGCTGGCGATCGACGAGCTGCCGTTGGTGGCGCTGCTCGGCTGCTTCGCCGAAGGCGAGACGGTGGTGCGCGGCGCGCACGAGCTGCGCCTGAAGGAGTCGGACAGAATCGCCACCGTGGTCGAGGGCCTGCGTGGCCTCGGCGCCGACATCGAGGCGACCGACGACGGCTTCGCGGTGACCGGCGCCGGCCACCTGCGCGGCGGCGTGCTCGACGCCCACGGCGACCACCGCCTGGCGATGCTCGGCGCGGTCGCCGGCCTTGCCTCGCGCGAGGGCGTGGAGGTGCGCGGGATCGAGGCCGCCGCGGTGTCCTACCCCGGGTTCGTGGAGGACCTCGAGAGGTTGGCGCGCTGATGCACCCACAGCGGGTGGCTCCCACGCGGGCCCCGGCGGCCGCCGCCGAGGGCGCGCGCTGATGGTGATCGCGATCGACGGCCCCGCGGGGGCCGGCAAGTCCACGGTCGCGCGCGGGGTGGCGCACAGGCTGGGCTTCACCTATATGGACAGCGGCGCGATGTACCGCTGCGTGGCGCTGCTGGCGCTCGCCTCGCCTGATCGGCCGCCGGCGCAGCTGGCGCAGAGCGCACGGATCGAGCTGGGGGAGCGCGTGTTGCTGGACGGCCGCGACGTGACCAAGGAGATCCGCACGTTGCGGGTCTCCGAGAAGGCCTCGCAGGTGGCCCCCGACCCGGCTGTGCGCGAGGCGCTGGTCGCCTTGCAGCGGGAGCTCTTGTCCAGCGGCGATTGGGTGGCCGAGGGCCGCGACATCGGCACGGTGGTCGCTCCCGATGCGGCGCTGAAGGTCTTCCTCACAGCCGATCCTGTCGAGCGGGCGCGCCGGCGCGCCGCGGAGCTCGGCCTTGACGAGGAGGCGGTGCTGGATGAACTTCGGCAACGAGACCAGCGGGACTCCGAGCGCGAGCACAGCCCGCTGCGGGCGGCCAGCGACGCGGTCGTGCTCGACACCACCGGCCTGAGCGTCGAGCAGGTGGTCGAGCGCATTGCGGGGCTCGCCCATCCGGCTACACGACCCTCATAGCTCATACTGGCTCAATGACGAAGGTCGCCATCATCGGCTATCCGAACGTGGGCAAGTCCTCGCTGGTCAACCGCCTGAGCGGGACGCGCACCGCAGTCGTGCACGAGCGCCCCGGGGTGACCCGCGACCGCAACGAGGTCGAGTGCGAGTGGAACGGGCGCACGTTCACGCTGATCGACACCGGCGGCGTGGACTTCCGCGACGAGGATCCGCTGGCCGGCTCGATCCGCGAGCAGGCGCGCGCGGGACTCGCCGAAGCGCAGGTGGCGGTGCTGGTGGTCGACGCGCGCGCGGGAGTGCGTCCCGGCGACGAGGAGCTCGCCGATCTGCTGCGCCGCTCGCCGGTGCCGAGCGTGGTCGTCGCCAACAAGTGCGACACAGTCGGCGATCTGCCGCTCGCGGCGGAGCTGCACCGCCTGGGTCTGGGCGAGCCGCTGGCGGTGTCGGCCGCGCAGGGGATCGGCTCGGGCGATCTGCTGGATCGGATCGTGCAGCTGCTGCCCCCGGAGGAGGCGGAGCCGGCGCCCGCGACGCTGCGCCTTGCGCTGATCGGCCGCCCGAACGTGGGCAAGTCCTCGCTGGTCAATCGCTTCCTCGGCGAGGAGCGGGTGATCGTCTCCGAGCTGGCGGGCACCACCCGCGACGCGATCGACACGCCGTTGCTCGTGGAGGGGCGCGCCATGACGCTGATCGACACCGCGGGCATGCGCCGCCAGTCGAAGGTGGCGGACTCCGTCGAGTACTACACCGCGCTGCGCTCCCGCCGCGCGGCCGAGCGGGCAGACGTGGCGCTGGTGGTGTGCGACGCCACCGAAGGAGTCACGGCCCAGGACCTGCGGATCGCCGAGCTGGCGATGAAGGCGGGCTGCGCGACCGCGATCGTGCTCAACAAGTGGGACCTGTTCGCCGAGTCCCACCCCGAGGTGCAGGATGACAAGGCGCGCGAGGCTGCGCTCGAGCACGAGCGTGCGCGGGTGGCGGAGAAGCTGCGGCTGCGCCCGCGCGTGCTGACGGCGAGCGCGATCACCGGCCGGCACACCGCGCGCCTGCTGACCGAGGCGCTGGCGTTGGGGGATCGGATGGCGGGACGGATTCCAACGCCCGAGCTCAACCGCTTCCTGGCGGAGGCGGTGCAGGCGCGCCAGCCGCCGATCGGCACGCGCCGGGGCTCCAGCCAGCACCGGCTGAAGCCGATCTACATGACCCAAACGGGGGAGCGCCCGCCGCGCTTTGCGATCCAGGTCAACTCGCGTGAGCGCGTGACGCGCGACTACGCCTACTTCCTGGAGAACCGACTGCGCGCG
>CAYNGQ010000453.1:0-5048 GCA_964396735.1 uncultured Solirubrobacteraceae bacterium
TCGTCGCGGCGGGAATGGGAGAGCCGGCCGCGCCCTCGGGTCGCTCCCCGCCCGGTCCGCTCGGCGCGTTCTCCGCCGCGAGAGTGGTGGGGCCGGCCGCACCCGGGTCCGCCCGCGCCTCGACCCCCACCCCCCCCTCCTCCTTACCCTTCTCCTGTCCTACCTTCGTGATGCCGAGGCGCTCGGCGATCAGCTCATCCGTCCGGTCGCACTCGGGGATTCCCAGCACCGCGGTCGCGCCGAAGCGCTCGTCCACCGCGGGGGAGATCAGCAGCGGCAGCGGTGCGCCCTCGGATATCGACACGGTGCAGCCTGTATCCACCAGCGCCACCGTCTCCGCGCCGCGCGAGCTGCGCTCCCAGCCGCCGAGGCGCATCTCCTCCAGCTGCTCGCCCACCGCGGCGTCGGCGCTCCAGCGCTCCACCTCGGGGTGCTTGGGGGAGATCAGCACGAAGCGCGCCTGCGCGATGCCCTCGGCGTGGGGGGTGAACACGGTCAGCTCGCGCCCGTCGTCGGCGCGCGCCTGCAGCTCGACCCCGTCCGCTCGGCCCAGCACGAAACGCTGACTGGCCAGCGACGTCTCGTCCCATTTCTCGAGCTCCGCCGTGCGGCGGTCGTTCTCCTCCAGGTAAGCGCTGATGCGCAGATACCACTGTCCCCGCTGGATCAGCCTCACCGGGTTGTGGCAGCGCCAGCAGGTGCCGTCCTCCACCTGGATCGTCGCCAGCGTGGTTTGGCAGGTATCGCACCAGTCCACGCTGCCACTGCCGTGGTAGATGAGGTCGGCGTCAAGCAGCGTCAGGAACAACCACTGCGACCAGCGGTACATGATCGGGTCGGAGCTCATGAACGTGCGCTCCCAGTCGAAGGAGAAGCCCAGCCGCTTCAGCTGTCCGGTCATGTGCTCGGCGCACCGTGCCACCCACTCGGCGGGGGACTCCCCGTTGGCGATCGCCCCCAGCTCGGCTGGCAACCCGAAGGCGTCGAAGCCGAACGCGAACAGCACCGGCTCCCCCCGCGCGCGCTGGAAGCGGGCGTAGGCGTCTCCGATCGCGTAGCTGCGCACGTGTCCGATGTGCACGTTGCCGGAAGTGAACGGCGCCGAGGCCTTGATGTATACGCCGCTCTGCTTCGCTTTCAGCCGGGGTGTGCGAAAGGCGTCGCGGGTTGCCCACTCGCGTTGGCGCCGCTGCTCAATCGCGCGGTGATCGTAGGCCCGCCCGTCCGCGGCCTGGCCAGCGGGCGCGGGTCGGCCGCCGTTGTCGGGGGGACTCATGCTCATACCGCGAGGATATCCGAGCCTTCCACTGGCTCACGCGGGGCGGGCTGGGCGGGAGCAGGGTGTGAGTGTGTTTACTTTTCGCCCTCCAACCAATCATGCGGGGCGTGGCGAGGGGTCCCGTTGCTATGCTCAAATCCACTTGAACGCCGTCTCTGACAGGCACCTCCCGGCCTCCCGCCGGCCCCCCTCCGGCCCCGCCCTGTGCGGGGTCTTCTCGTCCGCCCCGACTGTAAGGATCCTGAGATGGAGATAGAGATCGGCCGCGGCAAGAAAGGCCGCCGCGCATACGGATTCGACGACATTGCGATCGTGCCCTCGCGACGCACGCGCGATCCCGACGACATCGACATCTCCTGGAAGCTGGGGCCCTACCAGTTCGAGCTGCCGATGATGGCCTCCGCGATGGACGGCGTCGTCTCTCCCGAGACCGCCGGGATCATCGGCCGCCTCGGCGGCCTGGCGGTGCTCAACCTGGAGGGCATCTTCACGCGCTACGAGGATGCCGACGAGCAGCTGAAGCGGATCGCCGCGCTGCCCAAGGAGCTCGCCACGCGCGAGATGCAGGAGATCTACCGCGAGCCCGTCAAGCCCGAGCTGATCGCCCAGCGCGTCCAGGAGATCAAGGCGCAGAAAGTGGTCGTCGCCGCCTCGCTCACGCCCCAGCGCGTGCTGCGCTACCACGAGCTCGCGCTGGAGGCTGGGCTCGACGTGCTCGTGATCCAGGGCACGGTCGTCTCTGGCGAACACGTCTCCACGGTGTCCGAGCCGCTCAACCTCAAGGAGTTCATCCCCTCCCTCGACGTGCCCGTGGTGGTCGGCGGTTGCGCCTCCTACCACACCGGCCTGCATCTGATGCGCACCGGCGCCGCCGGCGTGCTCGTCGGGGTTGGTCCCGGCGCTGCGTGCACCACGCGCGGAGTGCTCGGCATCGGCGTGCCCCAGGCCACGGCGATCGCCGACGTCGCCCACGCGCGCTCCACGCACATGCTGGAGACCGGCGACTACTCGATGGTGATCGCCGACGGTGGCATGCGCAACGGCGGCGACGTCGCCAAGGCGATCGCGCTCGGCGCCGACGCGGTGATGATCGGCTCACCGCTCGCCCGTGCCTACGAAGCGCCGGGACATGGCTTCCATTGGGGGATGGCCACCTTCCATCCCTCGCTTCCCCGTGGCGCGCGTGTCGCCACCACCCAGAACGGGACACTTGAGGAGATTCTCGTCGGGCCGGCGCGCGAGAACGACGGCACCTTCAATCTGTTCGGCGGTCTGCGCACCTCGATGGCCACCTGTGGCCACAAGGACCTCGCCGAGTTCAACCGCGCCGAGGTTGTGGTCGCGCCGTCGCTGCAGACGGAGGGCAAGGCTTTGCAACGCGACCAGGGCGTGGGCATGGGCGCGGTGAACGGGAAGGCGGCTGCGCTCGTCAATGAGTGAGCCGGCGGCCCTGGTGGTGACGCCCGTCGCCGACGGCCCACCCGCCGTGTCCGAGTCCGTCCCCGCCGCCGCGGCCTCTCCGCGTGTGCCTATCGTCGAGCGGAATGTCCATCAGGCAGATGGCCCGCCTGTACCTGTAGATCGAGCATCCGCGGCCACGGCCGAGAATCCCGGGGTGCCCGCCACCGACACGGTCGTCGTCATCGACTACGGCGGTCAGTATTCCCAGCTGATCGCGCGGCGGGTGCGCGAGTGTGGGGTGTTCTCGGAGCTGGTGCCCCACCACGTGCCGTTGCAGGAGATCGCGGCGCGCCGTCCGCGCGGGATCATCCTCTCCGGCGGCCCCGCGTCGGTGTACGCGCCCGACGCTCCGCGCCTGGAGCGCGGCCTGTTGGAGCTGGGGGTACCGGTGCTGGGCATCTGCTACGGGATGCAGCTGCTCGTGCACGAGCTCGGTGGGCGGGTCGAGCAGGCGGAGGTCGGCGAATTCGGCCGCTCCGACCTGACGGTCGACGCGCACGGGGTGCTGCTGAGAGAAACCCCACGCGAGCAAACCTGCTGGATGTCCCACCGGGACACCGTCTACGAGGCGCCGCCCGGGTTTACGGCCCTCGCGCACACCTCCACCTCCCCGGTGACGGCGGTCGAGAGCGTCGAGCGGGGCATCTATGGCATCCAGTTCCACCCCGAGGTTGTCCACACTCCTTATGGTCAGGCGATCCTCGAGCGCTTCCTCACCGAGGTGTGCGAGTGCCCCCCGACCTGGTCGGCGGCGTCGATCGTCGAGGAGCAGATCGCCCGCATTCGCGCCCAGGTGGGGGAGGGAAAGGTGATCTGCGGCCTCTCCGGTGGCGTCGACTCCTCGGTGGCAGCGCTTTTGGTGCACCGCGCCGTGGGCGACCAGCTGACGTGCGTGTTCGTCGACCACGGCTTGATGCGCAAGGACGAGGCGAGCAGGTAGTCGCTACTTTTCGTGACACCTTCCACGTCCCGTTGGTGGCGGTCGATGCCGAGCGGCGCTTCCTGGAGCGGCTGCGGGGCGTCACCGAGCCCGAGGCCAAGCGCAAGGCGATCGGCGCCGAGTTCATCCGCGTTTTCGAGGAGGAGGCCGCGAAGCTTGCCGGGGGTGTTGGCACAGAGGACGCCGGGGGGGCGCCGGACGCGGCCGCGGCGAGGAACGAAGGCGACGAAGGTGCGCGCTTCCTCGTGCAGGGCACGCTCTACTCCGATGTGATCGAGTCCGGCGGAGGCACCGGCGCGGCGACGATCAAGTCCCACCACAACGTCGGCGGTCTCCCCGAGGACATGCGCTTCGAGCTGGTCGAGCCGCTGCGGGCGCTGTTCAAGGACGAGGTGCGAGCCGTCGGCGCCGAGCTGGGGTTGCCCGAGCGCCTGGTGTGGCGCCAGCCATTCCCCGGCCCCGGCCTCGCGATCCGGATCGTCGGTGGCGAAGCGACGCGAGAGCGCCTCGATGTGCTGCGCGAGGCCGACCACATCCTGCAGGAGGAGATCCGCAAAGCAGGTCTCTACCGCGAGCTGTGGCAATCCTTCTGCGTGCTCCCCGACATCCGCACCGTCGGCGTCCAGGGCGACGAGCGCACCTACGGGCACGTGGTCGTGATCCGCGCGGTCACCTCCGACGACGCGATGACTGCAGATTGGGCGAGGCTGCCCTATGACCTGCTGGAGACGATCGCCTCGCGCATGATCGGCGAACTGCGCGAGGTCAACCGGGTGGTCTTGGACATCACGTCGAAGCCCCCGGGCACAATCGAGTGGGAGTAGCTATCATGCGCCGTCTTGCCGCGCGCGGTAGCCTGCGTGCGGCCTTTTCACGTGATGAAAACCTACGTAGCCAAGCCCACCGACCGCGAGCGCAACTGGCTGCTCGTCGACGCCAACGGCAAGACCCTTGGCCGTTTGGCGACGCAGCTCGCTGACGTGCTGCGCGGCAAGCGCAAGCCCGAGTACACGCCGCACATCGACACCGGCGACTTCGTCGTGGTCATCAACGCGGAGAAGGTCGCGGTGACCGGCAAGAAGCGCACCGACAAGCGCTACTACCGCCACTCCGGCTACCCGGGCGGTTTGCGCTCGCGCACTTTTGAGGA
This sequence comes from uncultured Solirubrobacteraceae bacterium, assembly GCA_964396735.1. Lineage (GTDB taxonomy): Bacteria > Actinomycetota > Thermoleophilia > Solirubrobacterales > Solirubrobacteraceae > Palsa-744. The sequence continues at coordinate 4,831 of CAYNGQ010000453.1, forward strand.
AATGCTGGCACGCCGGCCGGAGGAGATCATCCGGATCGCCGTCAAGGGCATGATGCCCCGCAACCGCCTCGCGCGCAAGCAGTTGACGAAGCTGAAGATCTACGCCGGGCGCGAGCATCCCCACGTCGCGCAGAAGCCCGAGCCGTTGGAGATCGAGGCCTGATGGCCGACCAGCCCACCGGGCCGGAGGAGCCGCTCGAGGAGCCGGCCGCTATTGA
>CAYNGQ010000454.1:0-4287 GCA_964396735.1 uncultured Solirubrobacteraceae bacterium
GCGCGTGGTTCGATTAGCGACGTTCAACCCTGCCGAAATGCGGATGAGAGGACTCGAACCTCCACGGACTTACATCCACACGGACCTGAACCGTGCGCGTCTACCAATTCCGCCACATCCGCGCGATGGTGAGCGACGATATCGCACGGGTCGCCTATCGGGCTGGCAGCTCTCCTGCGCGGTCGCGTCGTGGCTCGCTTTGCTAGCCTCGGATCCTACTGCCGTACTGGCCGCCATCGTCTAGGGGACTAGGACGCCGCCCTCTCACGGCGGTAACACGGGTTCGAATCCCGTTGGCGGTATGGCCGAAAGCCTTCAGGTAGCGGGGTTTCCCTGCATGCGCCCCAAGAACCCGGAACATGGGCCGTAAGCGTCATCACGATCGGCGAGCTGGAGGTGGGCGTACTCGTCGCTCCGGGCAAGCTGCGAGCGCGACGACTCGCTCGCCTCACGGGCATCCTCGAACAAGCGCCGGTACTGACGGTGGACCGCCGCGTCGCCGCGCACTACGTACAGCTACGAGCCGCCTCCGGCCGACCACCGGCGAACGATCTATGGATCGCCGCCACAGCACTCGCGCACGAGCTGACGCTCCTCACGGCAGACACTCGCCCAGCAGCCCTCCCCGGCGTCCAGGCGACACTGGTCACCCGCGTAGCAGAAGCAACGGTGGCCGCCGTGATAGCGACGCACGACCGCTGCACTCCCGGTGACCGCCCGTGACTGGCAAGGGCCCCGCGAATCGCCTACGCCCGCCCAGCGGTCGGCAGGGGTTCGATCCGTCCCCCGTGGGGGCGATCCGGGTAGGGAGCAGGCAAGGCCCCGTCACGTGCCACCCTGGCGCACAGAGTGGGTCTTGGCGAATGTGGTGCGCGGAGCCTCGACGCTCGCACGGTAGGGCTTGAGACTGCGGTAGGTGTCCTGCGCGGCGACCTGCTTGCGCTCGATGAACCCCGCACGCTCCAGGAGCTCGAGCGCTTTGTCGCCGGCGAGGCGCTTGACACCCGCCCGCACACGGAGCGTGCGCGCGTCCGCTCCCGGGTGGGCCTCGACCGTGCGTGACATCAACTCGAGGAGCTCCCGGGCGCGGGGGTCGGCGGCCATCACGGTAGTCCAGCAGATCCGTCGCCAAGAAGCACTCCCCGCCCACCTGCTCGAAGCCGCGTGCAGCGTTTGGCGGCGCAAATCGGCGCAGCCGCGACCGTGGGTGGGCCAAATCGCCGGTGAGCTGGCGCCCCTCGAGAGGAGGCCGCGCTAGAGAGACGAACATCCCCGATCGTCCGGGCTGGTGGCACCCGCAGAGCGTCCGTCGGCCGCTCCCGTTACGATCGTTCCATCACTGTCAATGACACTTACTTGCCAACACGACCTTTGCGTAGTCCCATTCTTCAGCCAATCCCGTCCAGGAAATATGATTTATCGGACTCTTGGTCGTCGCTCGAAAGCTCCCGCGGGCGAGTGGGAGACGCGGCTCGACTTCTTGGCGTCAACCCATGAACCTTTGTCTTCAGCACCGAGGGGGCCCGCTGCCGCGGACGCTGGGCGGCGGATCCTCGCCAGGGGCCGTGACGCGAATGCGCCACAGCGCCCACCGTATCGTCCACAGTGAACCAGACTGACCGATTAGGCGGAATAAAATGGCTTCGAAAGATAAGACGCGCTTGACCGGCCCGCGGCTGCGCTCAGGTCCCAACGGCTTGCCACGTGGACAGGTTTCGGAGATTCAGCGCAGCCGCATGTTGACGGCGGCGGCGGAGGCGGTGGAGGAGGTCGGCTACGCCCGCCTGACCGTCGCTCAGGTGATCGCGCGGGCGCGGGTGTCGCGCAAGACGTTCTACGACCTGTTTGAGGATCGTGAGGATTGCTTCCTCGCCGTCTTCGATCAGGCGGTTGAGCAGATCGGCGCGCTCGTCAGCGAGGCGTACGCGCGGGAGTCCAACTGGCGCGACGGGATGCGCGCCGGCGTGCTGGCGATGCTGCGGTTCATGGACGACGAGCCCGGCCTCGCGCGGATCTGCGTGGTGGAGGCGTTGGGGGCGGGGCCTCGCGTGCTGAAGCGGCGCACCGAGGTGCTGGCGGAGCTCAAGGAGGTGGTCGACGAGGGGCGTTCGAGCACCGGCGCCCGCGTGGCGCGCGCCACCGAGGAAGCGCCCGAGGTCACCGCCGAAGGCGTCATCGGCGCCGTCTTCGCCGTCCTGCACTCGCGGCTGCTGGCGCACAGCAGAGAGCCGCTCACGGCGCTGCTGGGGCCGCTGATGAGCATGATCGTGCTCCCCTACCTGGGCGCGCGCGCGGCGAGCAGCGAGCTGACTCGTGTGCCGCCGCCGCTGCCCAAGCGTAAACAACCTCCGCGGCGCGCCGTCAAGGATCCGCTGGAGGGTCTCGACATGCGCCTCACCTACCGCACCGTACGGGTGCTCACCTTCATCGGCGAACACCCCGGCGCCAACAACCGCGAGATCGCCGAAGGCGCAGGCATCGCCGACCAGGGCCAGATCTCCAAGCTGCTGACACGTTTGGAGCGGCTGCAGCTGGTGCACAACATCGGGGAAGGCCAGATCATGGGCTCCTCCAACGAGTGGTATCTCACCGACCGCGGCGGCCAGGTGGAGCGGGCCACGCGGCCACGGTAGCCGCAAAACGCCCCGGCCGGTCCCGGTGAGGGCGGGCAGTCGGAGCAGAGGAAGGAGATGCTCGCGCGACTGCTGCTCTGGCGACTGCTCGGCGTGGCGGCCTTCCTCCTCGGGGTGGCCGCGCTGGAGTGGCTGCTGCACGGTGGTATCGGGGCGGCCCTGCGCGGAGCCGGGGCCGCACGCGCGGCGCTCCCGCGAAGCGCGCCGCACACCCCGGAGAGCTCCCAAGCGGCGCGAGTCGGCGAGCTGCTGTGCGCGCTGGCGATCCCCTGCGTGGCGCTGCTGCTCGGCGGCCGCGCTCGTGCGCGGGCGGGACGGCGCTATGTGCGCCTGCGCGTGGAGCCCTACCGCACCGATCGCACGAGCGTGGAGGGGGTGGTGGCAATGTATGAGGCGCTGCACAAGCGCCTGCAGCGCCGCTGGTGGCGGCGCCTGCTGCGTGGTCAACCGTCGGTGGCGCTCGAGGTGCATCACATCCGCACCGCCGATGGGGTTGGAAGCGCGCTGCTGGCGATCACGTGTCCGGCGGGGATGGAGAGGATGGTGGAGGCGGCGCTGCGCAGTGCCTATCCCAACTGCCGCATGACGCCACCCGGCGAGGCGCCACGATTCCGCCCGACGTACACGCTGCTGCGTCTGAAGAAGCACGCGGGGTTCATCAAGCGTGTGAAGCAGCTGGACCCCTACGAGCTCGTGCGCGAGCCGCCGATGGACAGGCTGATGACCGTGATGGGAGCATGTGGGGAGGAGGCGCTCGTGCAGCTGGCGTTGACCCCGGCGCCTGCCCTGCTGGAACGGTGGGCCAAGTGGCGCTACAAGCGCCACGAGGACCACCTCTCGCGCGAGCGGCGCGAGCACCTGTGGGTGCGCGACCGCTCGCTGGTGGAGGAGGTCGAGTTGCGCGGCGGCCTGGAGGTGCAGCACCGACCGCTGTACTTCGCGGACCTGCGCGTGCTGGCCCCCTCGCGGCGCGCGTGCGAGCAGATCGCCTCTGAGCTGCGCGCCGAGGGGGCGGAGAACCGCCTCGTGGAGCGCGGGACGGGCGTGCGCCACGGCCTGCTGGGACTGTACGGCAGGCGCTTGCAGCGCGGCGAGGGCAACCCCTGTCCGGGGCTGCACAAGGGGGTGATGGCGTCAACCGAGCTGGCCGCCCTGTGGCATGCCCCCTCGATCGATTACGCCACCGTGCCGTTCGCGCGCGGCGCCCTGCCGCTGGCACCGGCCTCGCCCGCGATCATGCGCCCCCGCAAAGGGGAGGGGCTGCTGCGCGACGCGCACGGGCCGGTCGCAATCCACCCGCAGATGCGCCGCCAGAACACCGCTGTGCCGGGCGCGGTGGAGCAGGGCAAGTCGAGCTACCTCGCGGCGACCGTGGCGGAGGATCTGCGCAGAGAGCGCTGCGCGGTGATCGTGCTGGACCCCAAGGGCGACGCCGCCGAGGCCGCCGTGAGCGCAGTGCCGGCGCAGCGCACGTGCACGCTGCTGGACTTCTCCCATCCGACCTGCGGCTTCAACCCGCTGGCTGTGGAAGCTCCGGCGGACACGATCGCCGACTACGTGGTGGGGGCTCTAAAAAACCTGTTCACAGATGACAATGCGATAATGCGGCATAGAGATGGCACCCGACAATCTCAGGCTCGACGCCTACATCCGC